>DATLNY010000346.1:0-2738 GCA_035536495.1 Candidatus Saccharimonadia bacterium
CGGTGAGGTTCAGGAAGACAAGCTCGAGGGTCGGGCGCTCGAGTCGGAATTCGTCGATCGTGCCCTCGGCCGCGATCGCGTTGAGGCGCGCGAGCGCTTCGCGCGCGGCCTCGCGCGTCTCCTCGCTGCCGCGGCGCACGACGAGCGTCGCTTCGCCGCCGGGGGCGAGCACGAGCTCGTCGAGCGAGCCGTGCGCGAGCACGCGGCCGTGGTCGACGACCGCGATGCGGTCGCACAGGCGCGCGGCCTCCTCCATGTAATGGGTCGTGTAGACGACCGTGCGTCCCTGTGCGCGCAGCGCCTTGACGAGCTCGAAGATCGCGTGGCGCGACTGCGGGTCGACGCCCGCGGTCGCCTCGTCGAGCAGCACGAGCTCTGGCTCGTGCACGAGCGCAGCCGCGAGGTTGAGGCGTCGCTGCATGCCGCCGGAGTACCCCTTGACGCGATCTCGCTGCCGATCCGAGAGCTGCACGAACTCGAGCACCGCGTCGACGCGGCGCGCGAGCGCGGCGCCCTCGAGCCCGTACATGCGACCGAAGAACTCGACGTTCTCGCGCCCGCTCAGCAACGGATAGAGCGCGAGCGACTGCGGCGCGAACCCGATCTTCCTGCGGATCGCGGGGTCGACCGGCGAGCCGCCGCACACCGACACGCTGCCCGCGTCGGGCACGACGAGGCCCGTCAGGATCTTCATCGCCGTCGACTTGCCGGCGCCGTTCGGCCCGAGCAGGCCGAACACCTCGCCGGCCGCGACCTCGAGCGTGAGGCCGTCGAGCGCGGTCGTCGCACCATAGCGTTTCTGGATCGATTCGAGCCGGATCATGTCGTGATCGTGATGCGCGCCGCGGCGCGCCGCCAGTGATGGGTGTCAGGCGAGCCGCGTGCGGGCGTGCGCATCACCCGCGCATCAGCGTGCTCTTGCCGAACAGGCTCTCGACGAGGTCGACCGCGAGCACGGCGGTTGCGTTGCGCACGTCTAGCGCCGGATTGAGCTCGACGATGTCGAGCGATCCCATGCGCTCGGTGTCGGCGATCATCTCCATGACGAGCTGCGCCTCGCGGTAGTTCGGGCCGCCGGGAATCACGGTGCCGACGCCCGGCGCGATCTCGGGATCGAGGAAATCGACATCGAAGCTGACGTGCAGGTGCGTGTCCGCGTCGAGCCCTTCGAGCGCCTCTTCCATCGCGCGCTTCATCCCGACCTCGTCGATGTAGCGCATGTCGTAGATGTCGAGCCCGTGCTCCTGCACGAGCTTCTTCTCGCCCGGATCGACCGAACGGATGCCGATCTGGCGAATTTCGTGCGCCTCGAGCACCGGTGAGCCGCCGCCGAGGTGCGTCAGCTCGCGCGGACCGATGCCGCACAGGCACGCGACCGGCATGCCGTGGACGTTGCCGGAGGGCGTGATGACGTGCGTGTTGAAGTCTGCGTGGGCGTCGAGCCAGATCACGCGCAGCTTGCGCTTGCGCGCGCGGCAATATCGCGCGACGGCCGTGATCGAGCCGACGCCCATCGAATGGTCGCCGCCGAGCACGACCGGCAGCGATCCGGCGTCGAGCGCCGCGCCGACCGCGTCCATCACGATCCGATTCCACTCGACGACCTGCTCGAGGTGGCGGTAGCCACCCGCGGCCGGGAGCCATGGATTGACCGGACCGACCAGGTTGCCCGCGTCTCGCACGTCGAGGCCGCGCGCAGTGAGCGCCGTCGCGATGCCGGCGACGCGCAGCGCCTCGGGTCCCATCGATGCGCCGCGGTCGCCGGCGCCGATATCGGTCGGTGCACCGATCAACGCCACCGGCGGGAACTGCCGCATTCGCAACCTCGGGTCGGGAGTGGGACCTGCCGGCAGTCAGAATCGAACTGACGACCTTCCGCTTACAAGGCGGGTGCTCTACCAACTGAGCTATGCCGGCGCAGGCCCGGGATTCTAATGGGGATCGACGGGATCGGACCTAGAAGCATGAGATCGACTCGTCGCGGATGCCGAGGAAATCGGGCAGATGATCGCGCCAGTCGAACGGCGCGTCGGGTCGGACCGCGACGTCGAGCCAGTACATCGGCAGGTCCTCGACGCGCTCGGTGACCTCCGGCGCGAAACCGAGCGCGGCGATTTCCGCGCGGCGCCGGTCGGCGTTCGCGCGCTCGCGGAACAGCCCGAGCGAGATCGAGTTCTGCTGGTTGCCCGCCGTGACGACGTAGTAGTCGCGCACGCCGCCCGCCGAGAGATCGCGCGCGACCGAGAGCGCCTCGCCGCGCGTCGCCGGTGCGGCGAGAAAAACGAGGAAGCCGCGTGACTGGCGCGTGCGGGTCTCGCGGAACTGCAGGCGCTCGACCTGCGGGGTCAGCGCGGTCATCGCGCGGCGCAGGTCGGCCTGGCTCGGGAACGGCCCGATGCGCAGGCAGCGGTCGCGCGCGGCGATCGCCGCGTCGACCGGCGCGCTCGCGAGCTCCGCGGCGCTGCCGAGCGATCCGTCGCGCTCGGAGAGCAGCACGAGCGCGGCGACGCCGGGATCGGTCGCGGGCAGCGACGGCGCCTGTTCGCGCGGCGTGACGTAGAGCCAGGCGCCGAGGCCGATGTTCGCCGCGAGCAGCAGCACGAAGAGGAGTCGCGAGATCATGCGCGCATGTGCGTGTGCGGAAGGACGCACCGGGCTCCGTGAGGAATTCGAAAGCGGGCGGCATTCTAGCGAACGCGCGCCGGTTCTAACCCTCTCCCGCCGGGAGAGGGTGGCGC
>DATLNY010000347.1:0-5106 GCA_035536495.1 Candidatus Saccharimonadia bacterium
GAGCGGGTTCGGCGTCGGTGCGACGGCGGTGTATTCGTCCGGTCGCGGCAGGCGCAACGTCTCGAGCGCGCCGCTGCGCGAGAGCATGACGCGATCGGTCTCGATCGAGTCGACCACGACGCCGCTCGCGACCTCGGCGCCGACGCGGTACGTCTGCTCGTTGCCGTTCTCGTCGGCGATGATCGCGTGGCCGGCCTTGCGGTCGTCCTGCGAAAAGATTCCGCGCAACGTGAGCTTGAGTGCCGTGTCGGGTGCATCGCGCGCGACGGCGCGCGTGTCCGCGAGCGGAACCGGATTGCCGAACAGGTGCCAGCGCGCGAGCGACTCTTCGCGCGTCGCGGCGGCGGGCGGCTGTGATGGCGTGATCGACGCGGCGGGAACCGCCGCGCCCGCGCCGAGGGCGAGCCAGACGAATCGCGACAGCAGCCAGAGGATCAGCGCGGCGAGCGCGACGTCGAGCGCGAGCGCAACGGGCTTGGCCGCACGATGGCGGAGCAGGAAATCAGGCAACGCCTCTTGCATGCGGAAACTTGATGCGCCCGGTCGAACCGCATCAAGCGTAGCAAATCGCGATACCGGTCCCGCGACATTCGTCCCTGTGGGAGGGGCTTCGGCCCCGATGCCTTTCGCCGAGAGAGCGGGGTTGAAGCCCGCCGCACGCGCCGGCCGCTCTCCTCGCCGACAGCGGCGCAGTAGCGCCGCGCTCGTCCGGCCCGGATCTCAGCGCGGACGCGGGCCCGAGCCGAAGCGGCTGACCCAGCGTTTGAGGCTTTGGGCGACGCGCGTGATGAGCCCTTTCGATGGGCCCCGCGAATCGCCGTGCGGCGCGGGCCTCGGATGCTCGTGCGACGACTTGCCCTGACCCGACGGCTTGGCATGCGCGCCCTTCGTGCGGGCGGGCCGCTCGGCCGACGGCGTGTCCGCGGCGCCTCGGCTGCGCGGGCCCGCCGTAGCGTCGACGGCAATCCCGGCCTCGGCAGTGCGACCGCGACCCCGACCGCCGCGACGGCGGCGCTTCTTCGGCGCGCCGTCCACGGTCGCGTCCGCTACCGACGCAATCGCGGGGACGTCTGCGCGAACGACGGGCGTCGCCAGCGGCGCGGGACGCGACATCTCGTCGCGCGGCGGGCGCGGCGAGCGGGTGCGCGACTCGGCGCCACGCGCGGGACCGCGGTCGCTGCGCGGACCGCCGGAACGCGGACCGCCGGGGCGCGGGCCGCTGCCGGGTCGGGCGCGCGTGCCGCTGTCGCGGCGCACGACCCGTTCCGCGTACGCCGACGCGATCGATTCGTGCAGCTCGGCCGCCTCGCCGTCGGCGCGCGGCGGCAGCGCGCGCGGCGTGTGCGCGACCGGCTTCAACAACTCCGGATCGACCGCAGCGACCGGGATCTTCTGGTCGATGTACTTCTCGATGTCGGGCAAGGAAATCGCATAGAGCTCGCACGCGAAGCTGATCGCGTCGCCTTCGGCACCGAGCCGGGCCGTACGGCCGATGCGATGCACGTAGTCCTCCGCATCGAACGGCAGGTCGTAGTTGACGACGTGCGAGACGTCGGGGATGTGCAGCCCGCGCGCCGCGACGTCGGTCGCGACGAGGATCTCGAGCTCGCCCTTCTTGAACTTCGCCAGGAGCTTCTCGCGCTTGGGCTGCGGCACGTCGCCCGACAGCACGCCGACGCGGTAGCCGGCGCGCTCGAGCGCGCGCGCGACCTTCTCGACGAACACCTTGGTGTTGACGAAGATCATCGTGCGGCCGTCGTCGATGCGCCCGAGCAGGCCGAGCAGCAGCGGCAGCTTTTCCTCGTTCGCCGGGAAGTAGACGGTCTGGCGCACGCGCGCGGCCGTGATCGTCTCGGTCTCCGCGGTGAGCTTCTCGGGCTCGTTCATGTGCTCGTACGCGAGTTCGAGCACGCGATGCGAGAGCGTCGCGGAGAACAGCATGCTCTGGCGCTCCTCGCGCGCGGGCATGCGGCGCAGCAGGAAGCGGATGTCCTTGATGAAGCCGAGGTCGAACATCCGGTCGGCCTCGTCGAGCACGACGATGTCGATGCCGGACATCGACACGACCTGGTGCTGCTTGACGTAGTCGATCAGCCGCCCGGGCGTGGCAATGACGACGTCGATGCCGCCGCGCAGCAGCTCGCGCTGCTTGTCGTAGTCGACGCCGCCGTAGATCAGCGCGAAGCGCAGGCCGGTGTGGCGCGCGATGACGTGCGCATCCTTCTCGATCTGGATCGCGAGCTCGCGCGTCGGCGCGAGCACGACCGAGCGCGGGTCGTTGCCGCGGCGCTGCGGATGCGCCGGCGTCGTCAGCAGGCGATTGATGATCGTGACGAGGAACGCGAGCGTCTTGCCGGTGCCGGTCTGCGCCTGGCCCGCGACGTCGCGGCCGGCGAGCGCGAGCGGCAGCGTCAGCGCCTGGATCGGCGTGCAGCGCACGAAGCCGGCCTCTTCGAGTCCCTGCAGCAGCAGGGGATGCAGGCCGAAGTTTTCGAAACACACGTCGGTGAGCGGACGCTCGTCCGTCACGGCGGGGGAGATCTCGGGAAGGCTCATTGAAAATGCCAGTGGCACCCGCATCTTGCGGGCTCGGTCGTCGTTGTGGTGCGGCGCCAGGCCGGGTTGCAAGGGTGCGCCCCCGCGCCGACAATGCCGCCGATGCTGCGGGCAACGGAGTCGCGGCCGGAAAGCCCTCGATCGCCGTTGCAAAGCGCGCGCAGTGTAGCCGATCCACCGCCGCGGCGCCCCGCCAAGCCCTTGATCCGACCGGTATAGCTTTACAGGAATCCCGATGAGCGACCTGATCTGCCATGTCAGCGACGACGACTTCGACGCGCAGGTGCTGAAGTCGTCCGAGCCGGTGCTCGTCGATTTCTGGGCCGAGTGGTGCGGCCCGTGCAAGATGATCGCGCCGATACTCGACGAGCTCGCGGCGTCGTACCAGGGCAAGCTCAAGGTCATGAAGGTCAACATCGACCACAACCAGAAGACGCCGCGCAACTACGGCATCCGCGGCATCCCGACCTTGATGATCTTCCGCGACGGCAAGGTGCAGGCGACGCAGATCGGCGCCGTCAACAAGTCGCAGCTCACTTCGCTGATCGACAAGAACCTCGCCTGACGATTCCCGGCGCCGCGCAACGCGCGCGGCTTCGGCTGGCTGAACCCCGCTGTCGCGCCCCATTGCCGCGTCCGTGCCGCGGTGCTAAGTTTCGACGCATCTCGAGGGTGCGCTGGACCCGTCCAGCACCCGGCTCGCTTCCCGCTTCTCCCCCAACCCACCGAACACATGATGCGCAAAACGCGCGATTCCTCTGCGCCGGAAGGCCAGGAAACCCCGTCCGTTGGTGAAAACGAGCGCGCTGTCGAACAGCGTGCCGATGCCCCGCGCGACGAATCCTCCCGCGGCGGCGAGCAGGGCATCGGCGACGACGCCCGCAACGGCGACGCCGACGGTCCCAACGAGCAGCAGCCGCCGGGTGGCGAACGCGGCGGTGGTGGCGAGCAGCGTCGCGACCGCGACGGCCGCCATCGCCATCGTCGCGATCGCAACCGCGAGGACCGCCCGCCGCGCGAGGACCGCCCCGAGGAAGGCAACCGCGACAACAATCGCGGCGAACGTCCGCCGCAGCAGCCGCTGCCGCCGCTGCCGCCGAACGCGCCGACCTCGCTGACGGCGCTCAAGCGCATGCCCGCGCACGAGCTGCTCGATCTCGCCGAGGAATGCGGGATCCAGGAAGGCGTCGCGCGCGCGCGCAAGCAGGACGTCATCTTCAACCTGCTCAAGGTGCTGTGCCGCACGCAGGAAGGCATCGACGGCGAAGGCGTGCTCGAGATCCTGCAGGACGGCTTCGGCTTCCTGCGCTCGGCCGAGGAGAGCTATCTCGCGGGTCCGGACGACATCTACGTCTCGCCCTCGCAGATCCGCCGCTTCAACCTGCGTACCGGCGATTACCTGATCGGAAAGATCCGCCCGCCGAAGGACGGCGAGCGCTACTTCGCGCTGTTGAAAGTCGACACGATCAATTCCGAGCCGCCGGAAGCCTCGAAGAACAAGTTCCTGTTCGAGAACCTGACGCCGCTGTTCCCGCGCGAGGCGTTCGTGCTCGAGCGCGGCAACGGCTCGAGCGAGGACATCACCGGCCGCATCATGGATCTGATGGCGCCGGTCGGAAAGGGCCAGCGCGGCCTCATCGTGTCGCCGCCGAAGGCCGGCAAGACGATGATGCTGCAGAATGTCGCGCAGGCGATCGTGCACAACCATCCGGAAGTGCACCTCATCATCCTCCTGATCGACGAGCGTCCCGAGGAAGTCACCGAGATGCAGCGCTCGGTGCGCGCCGAAGTGATCTCGTCGACGTTCGACGAGCCCGCCGCGCGCCACGTGCAGGTCGCCGAGATGGTGATCGAGCGCGCGAAGCGCCTCGTCGAGCACAAGAAGGACGTCGTGATCCTGCTCGACTCGATCACGCGGCTCGCGCGCGCCTACAACACCGTCGTGCCCGCGTCGGGCAAGGTGCTGACCGGCGGCGTCGACGCGAACGCGCTGCAGCGCCCGAAGCGGTTCTTCGGCGCGGCGCGCAAGGCCGAGGAAGGCGGCTCGCTGACGATCCTCGCGACCGCGCTGGTCGAGACCGGCTCGAAGATGGACGAGGTGATCTACGAGGAGTTCAAGGGCACCGGCAATGCCGAGGTCCACCTCGACCGCCGCATCGCCGAGAAGCGCGTCTATCCCGCGATCAACATCAACCGCTCGGGCACGCGTCGCGAGGAGCTCCTGATCGACGCCGAGCGCCTGCAGAAGATCTGGATCCTGCGCAAGCTGCTGCATCCGATGGATGAGCTCGCCGCAGTCGAGTTCATGCTCGAGAAGATGAAGAACACGAAGACCAACGACGAGTTCTTCGGCACGATGAAGCGCGGCGGCTGAGTTCCCCTGCCCTGCCCCCTCTCCCGGGGGAGCGGGACACGCCGCGCCGGAGAATCGCCGGGATGATCCTCCGCGACGACGACCCCGACCCGATCCGCGTCTTCCTGAGTGCGCTGCCGCGCGTCGTGCGTGCGCTCGACGCGCAGCTCGCAGGATGCGCGACCGCGCTCGACGTT
>DATLNY010000348.1:0-11155 GCA_035536495.1 Candidatus Saccharimonadia bacterium
AGCGCGGGCAGGTGCAGGACCATCAGTCGTCCTCCCAGCGGACTTCGCCGTCCTGCGCCGGCCCGAGCGCGGACTCGAGCAGCGTCACGAGGTTCGCCGGCGCGCCGGCCTCGACCAGCATCTCGATCGTGTCGGCGTCGAGGTTGTAGTCGCGGTCGGTGCTCGATTCCTCCTCGAGCTGCTCCATCAGGAACGACAGCTCACCGGCGCTGATCGTGCCCAGCAGGCGGTCCTGCGATTTCTCGTAGAGTTTCGGCATGCGCGACGGCTCCCGTGTGATGCGGCAAGTGTGACGGCGGACGATACGGCGAATATAGCGGGCGTCACGTCCGCGCGCGGCGCGCCGCGGCGGCGTCGAGATAGGCCTGCAGCATCGGATCGGCGCCGAGCAGCTCGGGAAAGCGCGCGTCGTGGAATTCCGGATGCCACTGCACGCCGACGATGAACGCCGCATCCGGCTTGCGGATCGCCTCGATGACGCCGTCGGGTGCGCGCGCCTCGACCGCGAGCCCGCGGCCGAGCGCCTTGACCGCCTGGTGGTGGATCGAGTTGACGAACGGCACCTCGGCCTGCGGGTAGAGCGCGCCGAGCATCCCGCCGGGCTCGAACGCGATCGAATGGCGATGCTCGTCGTACAGGGCCGCGACGTTGTGCGGTTCGGACGCGGCGCCGGCGAGCACGAGGTCCTGGTGCAGCGTGCCGCCGAATGCGACGTTGATGAGCTGCAGGCCGCGGCAGATCCCGAGCACGGGCTTTTCCGCCGCGGCGAATGCGCGCAGCAGCTCGAGCTCGAACCGGTCGCGCACCGGGTCGGTCACGCCGATCGCCTCGGAGCGCGGCTCGCCGTAGACCGACGGGTCGATGTCGGCGCCGCCCTGCAGGATCAGGCCGTCGAGCGCCTCGACGTAGTCGTCGATCGAGATGTCGGCGCGGCGGATCTGGCTCTCGCGCTCGACCGTCGGGATCATGACGACCATCGCGCCGAGCCCCATGACCCAATGCGCGACGGACTGCTCGAGGTACTGCAGGGTCTTGCCGCGAAAGCCGAGCTCGGCCGGCACCTGCCGCAGCAGGCGCGGCGAGATCCCGATCAGGAGCTTGCGGGTGTGGGTCGGCATCAGCCGATTGTAGGTGCAGTAGCGCCGTCGCCCCCGGCCCGTGTCGCCGCGATGAGCCAGTCGACCACCGCGCGCAGCGCCGTGACGCGCAGGCCCCCGGAGTCGCGCCGATCGCGGTAGATGGAAAGCTGCACCTCGGCGCTGCTGCCGCGCGCCACGATCGCGCGCGCGTCGTCGAGGTATTGCGCGCAGCCGAGCTCGTGGGCGTCGTCGGCGACGAGCCCGAGCAGCTCGTCGAGCGCTTCGCCGAACCCGAGCTCGCGACCGCTGTGCACGTCGATCCAGCCGCCGCCGTAGCCGTAGCGCTTCGCGCGCCAGCGGTTCTCGTCGATGAGCCTGCGCGTATGGCTGGTGCGCGCACGGCCGAGCGACGGATTGCGCACGGTCGCGCGCACGAGGCAGCGGTAGAGCATCGCGATCGCGAGCGCGTCGTCGACGCGCGTGCACGAGTCCGCGATGCGCAGCTCGAGCGTCGGGAACTTCAGCGCGGGTCGGATCGCCCACCACAGCATGCTCGCATCACGGATCGAGCCCGCCGCGACGAGCGTATCGACGAACGCACCGTAGCCCGCCTCGTCGTCGAAGAAGTCGGGGATGCCCGTGCGCGGCCACTCGTCGTACGCGGCCTGGCGGTAGCTCACGAGGCCCGTGCGCTGGCGGTGCCAGAACGGCGACGAAGCCGAAAGCGCGAGGAACACCGGCAGCCAGTGCATGAGCCGGTTCATGACGTCGACGCGGTCCGAGCCCGGCGGCGCCTCGACGTGGATGTGCAGGCCGCAGAGCAGGTTGCGCCGTCCGACGATCTGGAAGTCGTCGATGAGGCGCTCGTATCGTTCGGTCGCGGTGTGGCGCTGCTCGCGCCATTCGCCGAGCGGATGCGTGCCGGCCGCGAGAAACGTCAGCTCGTGCTCGTCGCACGCTTCGCCGATCCCGCGCCGCAGCTTCGCGAGCCACTCGCGCGCCTCGGCCGGATCGCGGCAGATCGGCGTCGAGGTCTCGACCTGCGACTGCATCATCTCGTGCTCGACGCGCTCGCCGAACCGGCGCTTGCACGATCGCAGCAGCGCGCTCGGCACGCGACCGACCAGGCCGCGGGTGCGCGGATTCGTGAGGAAGAACTCCTCCTCGATCCCGAACGTGTAGTCGTGTAGCGCCGTCGCCATCCGCAGTCCCTGCACGCTGCGCACGGCAACTTAACCCGCGGCGTGCGCCGTCGGGTTAACAAAGCGTTGACCGCGGCGACCGTGGTAGCGTTTCGCGCGCACGGAAGGAGCGAGAGATGATCGCCCGCATCTGGCGCGGCATGACCGCCGCCGACAACGCCGACGAATACCTCGAGTACCTGCGACTGACGGGGATGCAGGAGTACCAGGACACCGAGGGCAACCGCGGCGTGTTCGTACTGCGCAACACCAGGGGCGAGCACACCGAGTTCGTGCTGATCTCGCTGTGGGACTCGATGGACGCCGTGCGGCGCTTCGCCGGCGAGAACGCCGACATCGCGAAGTATTATCCGAAGGACACGCACTACCTGCTCGAGCTCGAGCCGCACGTGCGGCACTACGAGGTCGCCGAGGTGCTCGACCTCGAAGGGCTGAGGGCTGAGGGCTGAGCGTCCCAAGCTCCGTCATTCCCGCGAAAGCGGGACTGCGATCGCGCAGCGATCGCGAACGGCGAAGCCGGTCATCCATTTTCGTCGTTGCTTGCGTAGAGGCGGATTCGGCGCGCGGGTCGACGCGAGTCGCGCCGGTGGCGCCCTCGAAATGCCCCGCGGTGGCCCTGCCGCCGGCGTGCGGACGCCGCTAGATTCGAGGCTCAGCAAGGACCGCCATTGAACTACGCCTCCGAAGCCGAAGTCGAGACGCGATCGCGCGCGCGTGCGATCGTCGTGCTCGCGCTCCTGACGGTCTACCTCGTCTGGGGCTCGACGTATCTCGCGATCAAGGTCGCGCTCGAGAGCTATCCGCCGTTCGGGATGGCTTCGGTGCGGTTCGCGTTCGCCGGCGCGGTGCTTTACGCGTGGTTGCGCCTGCGCGGCGCGCCGCCGCCGAGCGCCGCGCAATGGCGCAACTGCGCGGTGACCGGCACGCTGCTGCTCGGCGCCGGCAACGGCCTCGTGTGCTTCGCGGAGACGAGCGTGTCGTCGAGCCTCGCGGCCGTCGCGGTCGCGAGCATGCCGCTGTTCGCGGCGGTGTTCGCAGGTCTCTACGGCAAGTGGCCGCGGCGCTGGGACTGGGTCGGGCTCGCGATCGGGTTCGGCGGCGTGATCCTGCTCAACCTCGGCGGCGAGATGCAGGCGAGCCGCGCGGGCGCGATCGCGCTCGTCGGCGCGCCGCTCGCGTGGGCGTTCGGTTCGGTCTGGAGCAAGCACCAGGACATGCCCGGCGCGTGGATGAGCACCGCGGCGCAGATGCTGACGGGCGCGATCGCGCTCGGCGCCGTGACGCTGGCGATCGGCGAGCAGTTTCCCGCGGCGCCGAGCGCGCGTGCGACCGGAGCGCTCGTCTATCTCGCGATCTTCGGCTCGATCGCGGCGTTCACTGCTTACGTCTATCTGCTCAACACCGTGCGGCCCGCGCTCGCGACGAGCTACGCGTACGTCAATCCGCCGGTCGCGGTGCTGCTCGGCGTCTGGCTCGGCGGCGAATCGTTCGGCACGATCGAGGCGGTCGCGATGGCGGTGATCCTCGCCGGCGTCGCGATCATCCTGCTGCAACGGCGCTGATCAGGAGATCGCGCCCCCGGCGAGCAGCGTGCCGGCGCGAATTTCCTGCACCTTGTAGTTCGTGGGCGCGAAACGGCCCCGTTTCCCTCACGCGTATCGTCGAGCGCCGGCCGCGCGCACGCGCGCGGCGGCAAGCGCCCGGGTGGAAACCCCCAGGGTCGCGATGTCCCAGCGTGACGCGTGTCACGGTTCGCGCAACGCGTCGAGCTCTGACGCCGGATTGCGAACTTTTCCCTCGGCAGCGGGCCCGCGGATTGCAACGATTCCGCGAGCAGCAACACTCCGTGAGCGAGCCGATGAGCAGCCGAATCGACGACACCCAATCCGCACCGACCCCGTTGCGTACGCCGATCCAGACCACTCTCATGTACGCCGGCGAGCACGAGTCGCTGCCGAAACGTGCGACCCCGGTCCGCGATTTCGTCGTGAGCCGTTCGAACGAGCGGGGTCGCTCGTGGACGCTGACGCGCGACGGCCGTTTCGCGGCGAGCTTCGCGACCTACGAGGATGCGCTCGATGTCGCGAAACACTGGGGAGGCCAGGCGTTCGCGCGGGATCGAACGCACGAGGTGCGCGTCATGGTCGAGTGGATGCGCGGTCGCCTCGAGGTCGAAGCGCACTTCGTTCCTGCATCCGCGAGCGTCTTCGCCCGTTCCGCCTGACGACGCGGACGCGTCCTTGCCGGCCGCCCGCTAGCCCGCGCGCAGCGCCGTCGTGACGGGCAGGCGCGCGGCGCGCACCGCCGGGAAGAGTCCCCCGAGGAACCCGATCGCGAGCGCGATGAGGACCCCGTCGCGCACGAGGCCCGGCGTGACCTTGAACGCGAACACGAGCTGCGTGAAGCCGCTGCCGAGCGTCGAGACGGTCATGCCGTTGAACAGCACGTACGCGAGCAGCGCGCCGATCAATCCGCCCACTAGCGCGAGCAGCATCGCCTCGATCAGCACCGAGGTCACGACCGGGATCGCGCGGAAACCGATCGCGCGCAGCGTCGCGATCTCGCGCGTGCGCGCCGACACCGCGGCGTACATCGTGTTGAGCGCGGCGAACACCGCGCCGATGCCCATGATCGTCGCGACGACGAGCCCGAGGAAGCGGATCGCCCGCGTCGTCTCGCGCGTCTGCTCGGCGTAGTAGTCGTTCTGGCGCTTCGCCTCGACGTTGACGCGTGGATCGACCTTCAGCGCGGCCTCGAACGATTCGAGGGATTCGGGCGACTCGAGGCCGACGAGCACGGTCGAGAACGTGTTCGGTCGGCCCCACGCGGTCTGCGCGGTTGCTGCATCCGTGAAGATCTCGCTTTCGAACGCGTCGCCCGACTCGAAGATCCCGACGACGGTCCAGTCGGCGCTGCGCAGCCGCACGGTGCGCCCGACCTCGAGGCCCTCGAACTGGTTCGCGGCACCGCGTCCGACGGTGAGCTCGAGCAATCCCGGCGAGAACCTGCGGCCCTCGACGATCTTCAGGTCGGGCCGGAGCTCGAAGCCGTGCGGGGTGATGCCGCGCAGCGTGACGTTCGCGCCGAGCGTGCCGCCCTTGCGCGGCAGCTCCGCGATCACGATGAGCTCGCCCGAAGCGAGCGGCTCGCCGTTCGCCGCGCGCCGCAGGCCGGGCGTGCGCTCGGCGACCTGCAGCGTCTCGCGGTTGACCGTGCTGTTGAGCTCCGCCTGCGAGCCGCCGCGCATGACGATCGCATTGCGCGCGTCGCCGCTCGCCTCGAACGTCGCCTCGATCCCGCGCGACATCGCGAACAGCGCAGTGAACACGCCGACGACGCCGGCGATGCCGACGACGATGACGAGCGACAGGCCGAGCCGCTGCGGAATGCTGCGCAGGTTCAGCGCGACGGTTTCGGCGATCTGCTTGAGCATGGGAATCCCTGGCCTAGCGCTCGGCGAGCGCGTCGACGATCCTGAGGCGGCCGGCCCGGAGCGCGGGCGGCAATCCGACCGCGAGCGCGAGCAACGCCATCGCGAGCAAGGCCTGCGTCCACAGGGCCGCGTCGGCGCTGATCGCGCCGAAGAACTGCGGCATGCCGCGCGACAGGCCCGACATCAGGAGGCTCGCGAGCCCCATCCCGAGCAGCCCGCCGACGAAGCACAGCACGAGCGACTCCGCGAGCACGAGACGCGTCACCTGCCCGTTGCTGAAACCGATCGTCTTCAGCACCGCCATTTCGGGGATGCGCTCACGCACCGCCTGCGCCATCGTGTTGCCGGTCAGGATCACGATCGTGAAGAACACCGCGATGAGGATGAGCTTCACGATGAGGCCGATGTCGCCGATCTGGGCGAAGAACCCCTTGTTGAAATCCTTCTCGCTCTGGGTCTTGGTCTCGTCGGGGGAATTGAGGAACAGCTTGTCGATCGCCTGCGCGACCTCGTTCGCGCGCTCGACGTCGTCGAGCAGCACCGCGTAGACGCCGGCAAAGCCTTCGCCGAACTGGTTCGCCTCGTTGAAATAGGCCCAGTTGAGGTAGATCGACGAGGTCTGGTTCTGCCAGTTCTGGTCCTTGCCGTCGAAGATCCCGACGATGTCGAAGGACCACGCCATGTTGCCGTCCTTCTGCGGAAAGATGTTCGACTTCAGCGGCAGCTTGTCGCCGACCTTCCACCCGCGCTTGTCGGCGAGGTTGCGGCCGACGATCGCGCCGGTCTTCGTGTTCGCGAACGCCTCCCATTCGGCGTCGGTCATGACCCACTCGGGGTAGACGATCTTCAGCTGGCGCGGATTCGACGCGAACGCGATCGTCTGGGTGTTCTCGTCGAGCACGCCGCCGAACCACTGGTCGTGGTGCACGGCCTTGACGCCCGGCACGGCCTCGATCTGCGGCATCAGCCGGATCGGCAACGACTCGGTGAACGACACGCGCGACTGCACGATCAGCCGCGACGCGCCGACGAAGTCCGCACCCGAGGTGAAGAACGCGCTGAGCGCCTGCAGCAGCCCGAACAGCAGGAACGCGCTGACGAGCGAGAGAATCGTGAAGAGCGTTCGCGTCTTCTTGCGCCATAGGCTGGCCCAGACGAAGCCGAGGAATTTCATCGCGATGCTCCTGCGGACGCCGCGGTCAAGCCGCCGCCGCCTGTTCGGCGAGCGTGCCCTTGTCGAGGTGCAGCGTGTGCTTCGCGAACTCGGCGGCCTTGGGATCGTGCGTGACCATCACGATCGTCTTGCCGTGCTCGCGATTGAGCATCTGCAGCAGCGACAGGACCTCGTCGGCCGTCGTGCGGTCGAGGTCTCCGGTCGGCTCGTCGCAGACGAGGATCTGCGGGTCCGACACGATCGCGCGCGCGATCGCGACGCGCTGCTCCTGGCCGCCCGAGAGCTCCTTCGGCTTGTGTCCGGCGCGGTCCGACAGCCCGACGAGCTGCAATGCGACGCTTGCGTTCTGGCGCCGCTTCGCGGCCGACAGGTTCGTCAGCAGCAACGGCAGCTCGACGTTCTTCTGCGCCGTCAGCACCGGCATGAGGTTGTAGAACTGGAACACGAAACCGACGTTCTGCGCGCGCCACTGCGCGAGCTCGCCGCTCGAGAGCTTGTCGATGCGCTTGCCGCCGACCCAGACTTCGCCGGAGCTCGGCTGGTCGAGCCCGCCGATCAGGTTCAGCAAGGTCGTCTTGCCCGAGCCCGAGGGACCCATCAGCGCGACGAAATCGCCCTGTGCGATGTCGAGCGAAAGGCGATGCAGCACCTCGAGCTTTTCCTTGCCGCGCGTGTAGCTCTTGGTGACGTCGCGCACTTTGACCATCGGTTCCGACATGTCGTCCTCGCTTCCTGTTGTCTGCAACGCCGCTCAGGTGCCGCTCTTGGTCCGCACCGCGTCGCCGTCCTCGAGCCCGTCGTGGCCGGCGACGACGACGCGCTCGCCGGCGGCGACGCCAGTGGTCACCTCGAGCGAATCGCCGTGCGTGCGGCCCGCGGTGACGAGGCGCCGGGCGATCCGGCCGTCGCGCTCGACGTACACGACCGTGTCCCTGCCTTCCTTGCGCACCGCAGCGCTCGGCACGAGCACGCCGGAAACCGGTGCGGCCGGTGCAGCGACGGGCTTCGCATCCTCGAGGAACGCGACGCGCGCGCCCATGTCCGGCACGATCCGGCTGTCGCGCTGCTGCAGCGCGACGCGCACCTTCACGGTCGCCTTGGCGCGGTCCGCGGTCGGGATGATTGCGATCACCGTCGCGGGAATCTTCCAGTCCGGGTACGCATTCAGCACGGCCTCGACCGGCTGACCCGCGCGGACGCGGTCGATGTAGGACTCGTTGACGTCGACTTCGACCTCGAGCGAATCCATGTCGACGATCGTGCCGATGCCGGTGCGGGTGAAGCCGCCGCCGGCCGAGATCGGCGAGATCATCTCGCCGGGCTGCGCGGCCTTCACCGTGACGACGCCGGCGAACGGCGCGCGCACGACGGTGTTGTCGAGCTGCACCTGCGCGACCTTGACGTATTCCTGCGCGACCGCGACGCCGCGCTCGGACGACCTGAGCCGCGCGGCGATGCTGTCGGCCTGCGCGCGCGCGGCGTCGAGCGCCGAGCCGCTCGCGAGCTTGCGCGCGGCGAGCTCCTGCTGGCGCTCGTACTCGCGCCGCGCCTGCGTCGCGAGCGCGCGCGCCTCGCCGACCTGGGCACGGGCCGACTCGAGCTGCGCCTGCGAGAGCTCGTACTGCGCGCGCGCCTCGGTGTCCTCGAGCGTCGCGAGCACCTGGCCTTCCTCGACCCGCATGCCCTCCTCGATCAGCACCGTCGCGACCTTGCCGGTGACCTTCGCCGACACCGTCGCCTGGCGCCGCGCGGTGACGTAGCCGCTCGCGTCGAGCACCGAAGCGTTGCCCGCGGACTGCGGCAGCGCTCGCGCCGGGGCGGTCTCGACTTCGGCTGCCGCGGCACCGGACAACCACCAGTACGACGCACCGGCGAGCGCGATGACGATCGCGATCGCCGCGATGACGCCGCGCCGCGCGCCGCTGCGCGGCGTTTCCGCGCCGCGGTCGATCTTCAACTGGTGCAACAGCTCGCTCTTGTCCACGCAATCCCCGTTGCCGGCCGCGATGGTCGCGCCGGTGTCGCCCAGCTGCCTAGTTTCCCACAGGGTGCGCGACGATCCGAGCCGCGGCCAGCGCGACGGGTCAGGTCTTGCGCATGGCGTCCGTCAGGCGAGGCGCTTTTCCGCCATCAGCGCCATGATGTTCGTCTCGGAGTCGCGGAAGAAGCAGATCCACAGCTCGTGGTCGGGCATCCGCGCGACGAGGTGCGACGGGCCGGTGATGTCGACGTCGCGTGCGCGCAGCGCGATTTCGGCCTCGGTCGTGTCGGCGACGCGGAAGTACAGGATCGAGCTGCGCTTCAGCGCGTCGCCCTGCTCGGCGAGCCCGAGCAGCAGCCGCGTGCCGCCGCCGAGGTCGAAGAACGCCATGCCGGGCACCTGCATCAGGAACGCAAGGCCGAGCACGTCCCGGTAGAACGCGACCGCGCGCTCGAGGTCGATGACCGTCACCGCAACCTGTCCGAGGCCGGTCAGCGCGAGCCGGATGTCCGAGTTCATGGGCGTTCCTCGCATGCGGGGCCGCCAGCCTAGCGCCGCACCGCACCTCGCGACAGTCGCCGGGATCCAGCGCCGTCGACGGCGAAGCCGCCGTGGCCCCTTCGGACCCGTCACCGCGTTTCACCCGATATCAACGAGCGAGGAGCAGGGCCATGGGACGCATCATCGGGGGATTCTTCGTGCTGGTACTCGGACTCGGGCTCGCCTGGGGCGCGTGGGCGATGTGGTCGAGCGGCAACGCATTCCGCGCCTCGGCGCTGCAGGCTGAAGGAACCGTCGTCGACCTCGTCAGCGACCGCGATTCGGATGGCGACATCACCTACAAGCCCGTCGTCGAGTTCACGACGGCCGACGGGCGCACGCTGCAGTTCACCGGCGGCACCGCGAGCAATCCGCCGTCGTACTCGCGCGGCGAGAAGGCCGGGGTGTTCTATTCCCCGACCGATCCGGAGAATGCGCGGCTCGACGGCTTCGCGGAGAAGTTCCTCGGCCCGCTGATCATGGGCATACTCGGGCTCGTGATCACGCTGATCGGCTGGTTCCTGTTCTTCGGCGGGATCAGGAATCGCCGCGTGCGCGCGTGGCTCGCGCAGCACGGCATGAAGGTCCAGGCGAAGCTCGCCGGTGCGGAGCTCAACGAAGGGCTCAAGGTCAACGGCCGCAGCCCGTGGCGCTTGCGCGCGCAGTGGCAGCATCCGGTCACGCAGAAGGTCTACATCTTCTACAGCGACAACGTCTGGTTCGATCCGACCGAGTTCTGCACGCGCGAGCAGGTCGACGCGGTCGTCAACGCGGACGATCCGCGGCAGTACATGCTCGATACGAGCTTCCTGCCGCAGAAGGCCTGAGTTCCCGCGCGGCAACTGTCGTACGCTTCGACGGGCGGGACGGCGCGGCTTGCGCGCCGTCCCGCGCCGCCGAGATGGAACGACATCGATGCCCTACCTGTTCGAACCCGCCTCGCCGCCCGTCGTCCCGATCATCGGATCGACTGCGGGATTCCCGGTCCACCGCATCGATTGCGTCGGCCGCAACTACGCCGAGCACGCGCGAGAGATGGGCGCGGCGGTCGACCGCGAACAGCCGACGTTCTTCGCCAAGCCCGCCGACGCGATCGTCACCGGCGACGCCGACGTCCCGTACCCGCCGGGCACGACGAACCTCCACCACGAAGTCGAGCTCGTCGTCGCGCTGCATTCCGGCGGCGCCGGGATCGCCGCGCGCGATGCGCTCGCGCATGTCTACGGCTATGCGGTCGGGCTCGATCTGACGCGTCGCGACCTGCAGGCCGCGGCGAAGTCGAAGGGACTGCCGTGGGACACCGCGAAGGGCTTCGACGCTTCCGCGCCGATCTCCGCGATCGCGCCGGCTTCCACGATCGGCCACCCCGCCGCCGGCGAGCTGTGGCTCGAAGTCGGTGGCGAGCCGCGACAGCGCGCCGACATCGCGGACATGATCTTTGCGGTGCCGGAGATCATCGCCGCGCTGTCGCTGCTCTTTACGCTCGCCGCGGGAGACCTCATCTACACCGGCACGCCGTCCGGCGTCGGGGCGCTGCACCGCGGCGACGGTTTCCGCGCGGGCTTCGCCGGACACGTCGAGCTCTCGGGGCGCATCGTCTGACAGGAGGTCACGTCTGAAAGGGGGTCAGAGTGCCTTTTTCGACGGCGATCCTCGAACCTCGAGCGCATGCGACGAAAAAGGCACTCTGACCCCCTTTCCGGACCCCCTTTCCGCTCCACCCCGTTATCCTCCCCGCGCGGCAGC
>DATLNY010000349.1:0-5050 GCA_035536495.1 Candidatus Saccharimonadia bacterium
CACGACGGGGCGGTACTTGAGCTTGCCGCGCACGCGTCCGAGCGCGGTCGCGAGCATGCGCCGGTGATCGCGCGCCATCGGCAGGCCGGAAAGGGGGTCAGAGTGCCTTTTCTCGCTTGCGCCGGCGATCGGCACCGGCGCGCCCGAAAAGGCACTCTGACCCCCTTTTCGGCCCTTCGGCTTGCCGGCTGCCGCGGCCGCGCAGGCGGAGGTCCGAGTCGTCGTCGATTCGCCGCGACGCTGCAGCAGGCCGCTCTCCTCGACGAGCCCCGTCTCCCACAGCAGCTCGTAACGCTCGAGCGTGCGCTCGGGATCCCACGGCGCGCCGTCGAGCCCGAATGTGAGGTCGATGCGTTCGCGCTTGCGGCGGTCCGCACCGGCCCAGTCGCGCAGCAGTGGCTTCAGCACGCCGTCGATCAGCACGGGCCGGCCTTCTCGCCAGTCCTCCCACGGCAGGAACACGTAGACGTCGCAGAACCGCGACTTGTGCTCGGCATGCCCTTCCTCGCGGACGAGCGCGAGGTAGGCCGCAGAGATCACGCGCTTGCCTTCGCCGAGCTCGCGCGGGTCGCGCTCGCGATCGCCGAACGTGTAGAGCTGCTCGACGTAGCCGAGCTTGAGGTCGGTGTGATGGTCGACCCAGTCGCGCAGGCCGCGCTCGAGCGTCTGGTGCAGCTCGAGATCGAGCTCGCCGCTCGGCAGCGCGTCGAGCCCGTCGGCGTCGACGATCGTCAGCACGCGCGGCGCGTCGTCGGTGATCGCGAGGATCACCGCGTCGAGCGCGAACAGCACCGACGACGCGGTGCTCAATCGGTGTACTCGAACACCTTGACGACGCGCGCCACGCCGGGCACGTCGCGCACGATCGCGACGATGCGGTCCGCCTCGGGATGCGTGACGAGCCCCATCAGGTAGACGACCCCGGCCTGCGTCGTGACGTTGACGCGGCTCGGGTCGAAGCGCGGCACGTCGACGATGTCGAGCAGCGCGAGCTTCGCGCGGCCGGTAATCCACTTGTCGCGCGTCGAGGAGACGACGCTCGTCAGCTCGCGCACCTGGAGCTCGTTGACGACGCGCCGTACGCCCTCGATCTCGCGGACCCTGTCCTCGGCGCGCGACTTGAGCTCGGCGGTCCGGACCTCGCCCATCAAGAGCACCGTACCGTTGTACGAGACGATCTCGACGTTGTTGCGCAGCGCGAGCTCCTTGTCCTTGTTGAGGTTGTCGTACGCGCCGAGCTCGATCGCGTTGTCGTCGATCACGCTGCCGAAGCTGCGCCGGTCGTGCGCGGCGCCTGCGCCGGCGGCCGCACCGCCGATCACGGCCGCGGCACATCCGGCCAGCGCGATGCACGGCGCGAGCAGGCAGACGATACGGAACAATCGCTTCATCGGGACTCCCTCAACTGTCGATACGGAATGCGTCGCGCAGCCACTCGAGCCTGCGCGCCGCGCCATCGCCCTCGACTGCGACGACGTCGAAGCGGCACGGCACGTTGCCGAGGTGCGGATTGCGCATGAGGTACCAGCGCGCGGCCGCGACGAGCCGCGCGCGCTTCGCGTGCGTGACCGACGCGGCGGCGCCGCCGTGGCTCGCGCCGCGCCGGAAGCGGACCTCGACGAACACGAGCGCGCCGCGGTCGCGCATGACGAGGTCGATCTCGCCCATGCGGCACGTGACGTTGCGCGCGAGCGTCGTCAGGCCCGCGGCGACGAGATGCGACTCGGCGTCGGCTTCGATCGCATGGCCGGTGTCCTGCCGCGGCGAGCTCACGGCGTGCCGCCACCGTCGCTCGACAGCGCGCCGTCGGCCGAGCGCGGCACGCCGTCGCTGAAGCGCAGCCACGCGAGCGTGCGCCGCACGCGGCCGAAGCCGTCGATCGAAAGCTGCCCGCTCGCGCCGGGCAGGTAAGCCTCGGGATTCGCGCCGAGCCAGTCGAGATACGGCAGCAGCCGGTACGCGTCCATCCCGAACGCGAACAGTCGCGCGGCGGATCCTGCAGCGGGGAGATCGCGCGCGATTCGTTCGCGCGCGGGCAGGCCCGGTGCGAGCCCGAACAGCCACGGCGCGTCGCAGAACTCGACGCCGTCGAGGTCGCGGTCGAGCCCACGGTTCGGCGTGCCGCCGTAGACGTGCGAGGTCGCGAGGATCGGCGTCGCGGTCATGCCGCGCGCGCGCAGCTGCGGCACGAGCTGCCGAGCCTGCGTCGGGCGCGCCGTCACGAACACGACGTCGACGCCGCCACCGACCGCACGCGCGATCGCGTCGGCATAGGCCGCGCCCTCGCCGCGCAGGCGCGCGTCGCCGGCGACGACGCCGCCCTTCGCCTCGAACTGCGCGCGGAACGCGAGCGCGGCGCGCGAGCTCCAGTCCTCGTCGCCCGAGAACACGGCGGCCGTCCGGTAGCCGCGCTCGAGCGCGCGCTCGGCCGCGTACGCGGCTTCCTCGTCCGGCAGCAGCCCGAACAGCTGGCTGCCCGCCGGCGGCGGCTCGTTGTCGTCGGGATGATTCAGCGCGAGCACCGGCGCGGTGACGGCGACCTCGGAGAACAGCGCCGCGACCTGCTCGCGCGCGAGCGGCCCGACGACGCGCCGGGCCCCGTCCTGCACCGCGCGCTGGTACGCCGCGACGACGCCGTCGGTCGTCTCGCCGGTATCGAACAGCCGCACCGCGGGCCGCGCCGATTCGTCGGCGAAATACGCCGCGAAGAAACCGTCGCGCACCGCGCGGCCGGCCGAGCCGAGGTTACCGCTCAACGGCAGCAGCAACGCGATGCGCCCGGCCGCCGCGCTGTAGCCCTCGCGTTGCCACGCATCGGGGCGCTCGCCGGGCAGCAGCGTGCCGACCTCGCGCGTCGGTCGCACGAAGATGCGCGCCGGCACCGAGCCCTTCGACCGCAGCGCGCGCTCGAGCCACGGCCGCAGCGGATCACCCGGCTCGAGCCGCGCGAGCTCGGATTGCAGCAGCGGTACTTCGACCGCGCCGAGCGTCGCGACGAGGTCGCCCTCGTTGCTCGCGCGTTCCTGTTCGTCGAGCTCGGCCGCGAGCGCGAGGCGTTCGCGCACGGACTCGATCGGCCGGCCCGCCGCCGCGAGCGCGCGCGCGCGGATCTCGCGCGCGCGCACCTGCGTCGCGTGATCGGTGATGCCGTCGGGCAGGGTTGCGAGCGAGAGCGCGCGCTCGCCGTCACCGGCGTCGATCGCCGCTTCGGCCTCGAGCAGGTCGAGGCGGATCAGCTGCGACGCCGAGAGCCGTTCGGGACGGATGCGCGCGGCGATCGCCGCGACGCCGGCGAAATCGCCTTCCTCGCGCAGCGATTCGGCCGCCGCGAGCAGCAGCGCATCGCGGGCGCCGCGGTGGTCGTCGGCGAGGCGCTCGTACTCCAGCGCGGCGAGCCGGAACTCGCCCTGTTCGTGCAGAGCGCGCGCGTGCCCCGAGTCGACTTCCTCGATGCGCCCGGGCGAGGTCGCGCACGCGGTCAAGGCCAGAAGGACGAGGAGCAGCGTGGCTTGCAGCGTGCGCATCGGATGCGGTCGTCAGGGATTCGGGAAGCTGGGATCATACCGAGTGGCCCGCCTGCCGGGTCCGATGCGGCAGCGCAAGGAGCTTCGGGATCGACGCGAGCACGTCAACGGGCGGCACGCTGTGGATCGTCGCGACGCCGATCGGCAACCTCGCCGACCTGTCGCCGCGCGCGATCGACGTGCTGCGCTCGGTCGCGGCGATCGCGGCGGAGGACACGCGCACGAGCCGCACGCTGCTGCAGCGCTTCGGGATCGCGACCGCGACGCTCGCGCTGCACGAGCACAACGAGGAGGCGGCGGTGCCCGGCCTCGTGGCGCGGCTCGCGCGCGGCGAGTCGCTCGCGCTGATCTCCGATGCCGGCACGCCGCTCGTCAGCGACCCCGGCTATCGGCTCGTCGCCGCGGCGCGCGCGGCGGGCATTCGCGTCAGCACCGTGCCGGGACCGTGTGCGCTCGTCGCGGCGCTGAGTATTTCGGGCCTGCCGAGCGACCGCTTCGCGTTCGAGGGTTTCCTCCCGGCGAAGGGCGCGGCGCGGCGCGCGCGGCTCGAGTCGCTCGCACGCGAGCCGCGCACGCTCGTGTTCTACGAATCGAAGCATCGCATCGGGGAAACCCTCGCCGACCTCGCCGCGGTGTTCGGCGCCGAGCGCAGCGCCGCGCTCGCGCGCGAGCTCACGAAGCTGCACGAGACCGTGCTCGACGGAACGCTCGCAGCGA
The DNA here is from genome assembly GCA_035536495.1 of Candidatus Saccharimonadia bacterium. GTDB lineage: Bacteria > Pseudomonadota > Gammaproteobacteria > Xanthomonadales > Ahniellaceae > DATLNY01. The sequence goes on from DATLNY010000349.1 coordinate 4,242, forward strand.
TCGCGGCACGCGTGGCGTCGGATGCCGAGCAGCGGCTCGGAGAATTCGTGCTCGTCGTCGCAGGCGCGCCGGAGGCCGACGAGGACACGATGCGGATCCGCGAAGGCGAGCGAACGCTGCGATTGCTGCTCGAGGCGAACGTGCCTGCGTCGAGCGCCGCGAAGCTCGCCGCCGCGATCAGCGGCGCGCCGAAGAATGCGCTCTACCGGCTCGTCGAGCAGCTGCGCGCGGACGGGTGAACGAGCGATTCACCCGCGCCTCGCTACAATTGCCGCGGGGAGTCGTCCAGACAGTCGCGCTGCCGCAAGGCATCGAGGAAAGTCCGGGCTCCGCAGGGCAGGGTGCCAGGTAACGCCTGGGCGGCGCGAGCCGACGGAAAGTGCAACAGAAAACATACCGCCCAAGACGCCCGGCAACGGGCGGACGGTAAGGTTGAAATGGTGCGGTAAGAGCGCACCGCGCCGGTGGCAACACTCGGCGGCACGGCAAACCCCACCCGGAGCAAGACCAAATAGGGACGCAACAGGCGTGGCCCGCGCTGCGTCCGGGTAGGTCGCTCGAGCGATGCGGTGACGCATCGCCTAGAGGAATGACTGTCGCGGCGGCGCAAGCCGTCGAACAGAACCCGGCTTATCGGGCGACTCTCCGCTTCTTACTTGTCGATCGACGAGGGCATCCTGCCCTCGCGATCGACACGCGCGGGCAAAACGGGGTTTTGCCCGCGCTCACGGCTCGCTTCGCGAGCCGCCGCACATCCCTGTGCGGAAACGCGTCGTCCATCGCGCCGCTTCGCTTCTCTGCTCCCCTCT
>DATLNY010000350.1:0-3049 GCA_035536495.1 Candidatus Saccharimonadia bacterium
AGCGGCTTGTTGCCGTGCGCGATCTTCGCGAGCGCTGCGGCGATCTCGCGTGCCGGCGCATCGTGGTCGCGCTCGTAGTTCTCGATCAGGCGCTCGAACGGCTCGAGCCCGCCCGCTTCGCGCGCCGCGGTGATCTTCTGCATGAACTTCATCATGCGCCGGTCGTTGACGGCCTCGACACTCGGCAGCGACATTGCCTCGATCGGCTGCCGCGTCGTGCGCTCGATGACCTTCAGCATGTTGCGCTCGCGCGGCGTCACGAACAGGATCGCCTCGCCGCTGCGTCCCGCGCGGCCCGTGCGGCCGATGCGGTGCGCGTAGCTCTCGGGGTCGTAGGGGAGGTCGTAGTTCAGCACGTGGCTGACGCGCTCGACGTCGAGCCCGCGCGCCGCGACGTCGGTCGCGACGAGGATGTCGATCTGGCCGTCGCGCAGCCGCGCGATCGTGCGCTCGCGGACCTTCTGCTCGATGTCGCCGTTGATCGCCGCGGCGGAGAAACCCCGCGCCGTGAGCCGCTCGGCGAGCTCGTCGGTCGCCTGCTTCGTCCGCGCGAACACGATCATCGCCTCGAAGGGTTCAGCCTCGAGGATCCGCGTCAGCGCGTCGAGCTTGTGCAGGCCGCTGACGAGCCAGTAGCGCTGGTGGACGTTCGTCGGCGTACGGGTTTTCGATGCGATCGTGATCTCGGCCGGGTCGCGCAGGTGGCGCTCGGCGATGCGCTTGATCGCGCTCGGGAGGGTCGCCGAGAACAGCGCGGTCTGGCGCGACTCGGGCGTCTTCCTGAGGATCGATTCGACGTCGTCGATGAAGCCCATCCGGAGCATTTCGTCGGCCTCGTCGAGCACGAGCCAGCGCAGCGCGGAGAGGTCGAGCGAGCCGCGATTCAGATGATCGATGATGCGGCCCGGCGTGCCGACGACGACATGGACACCGCGCTTGAGCCCTCCGAACTGCGCGCCGTATGCCTGGCCGCCGTAGATCGGCAGCACGTGGAACCCCGGAAGGTCGCTCGCGTAGCGCTGGAACGCCTCGGCGACCTGGATCGCGAGCTCGCGCGTCGGGGCGAGCACGAGCGCCTGCGGCTTCGTCGCCGCGGCGTCGAGCTGGGAAAGGATCGGCAGCGCGAATGCGGCGGTCTTGCCGGTGCCGGTCTGGGCCTGGCCGAGGATGTCGCGGCCTGCGAGCATCGGCGGGATCGTCGCGGACTGGATCGGTGAAGGCGACTCGTACCCGACCGCGCGGACCGCGCGCATGACGGGTTCGCTCAGGCCGAGCGTGTCGAAATTCGATTCGGGGAAGGTTTTTTCGTCGGTCATTTGCAAAGTTTACCGCGCGCGAACCGAAGCGATGCTCCATGCCGGGCGAAACCGCGACTGTCGCACTGGCTCGCGCGAACGATTACAGCCCCCGACGTTTTCGCGCGAGGACGAGCCGTGGCAGTCGTCGATCGCCGACATCGAAGCGCCCGACCTGTCGCGATTCCCGCGCTTCGGCGAGGCGCGCGCGCCTCACGCTCTCGCCGGGCGAAACGTTGTTCATGCCGACGGGCTGGTGGCACACGACGCGCGCAGCCGAGATGCACATCTCGGTCGCATGGGGCCAGCTCGGGCCCGACAACCGGGGCGAGTTCGTCGGCGACGTCCGCTCGATCGCGCGCCACAAGGGTGGCATCGTGCTCGACGGCGCGGTCCGCACGTACCTCGCAGCGGTCGGGGCGATCGCCTGGCTGCGCGAATAGCGTCAGGCCGAAGCGCGGGGTCCGCTAGTCGTCGATCGGGAACGCGTACGTCTCGGCTTCGTCGCGCGGCGGCGCTTCCGACTCGAGGCGCCGATCGTAGGCGTCCGCGCGAGCTCGGCGGCGCGGCGGCGGGACGTCGTAATCCTCGTACGCCGCGCGCCGCAGCTTGTCGCGTGCGAGCCGGTACGAAGTCCGGTATTCGGCGTAGGTGCTCGGCGCGCCGGCGAGCATCCGAAGCTCGCGCGGCTTGAGGCCGGAGGCTGCCGCCTCGCGTTCGACCGCGTATTCGTCGGCCGTCGCGAGCGCGGGCGACAGGCAGAGCAGGGCGATGGCGATGCGCTTCATCGGTTTTCCGGTGGCCTCGACGGTGCGATGTTACGTCACTTCGCTGAACCGGAAACCTCGACCGGTTCCGCGCCCAGCCGGGTTCGGCACGCCCCGGTCGTGGGTGTTCTTCCGGAGGGAGTCCGGCCCGCGCGGCATGCTGGAAACTGACCAGACGATAACCAACGATGCGACGCACCCCTCAAACCGACGGACGCAGCGGGTTATATTGACCTTGGGGCGCAGGGGCCGGCTGGAGTCGACGATGGCCCGTTTCGAGTATCACGTGTTCTCGATCGACGACGCGAGCCGCGCGCCGCGTCCGTGGCACTGCAGTGTCAACGGCATCGTGCTCGCCCGCCACTCGACGCTCGATTCGGCGATCGCGTTCGCGACGTCGCTCGCCGCGCTCGACGAGGCCTCTCACAGCGAAGCGGTCGTCCTCCTCGACGAGACGCTGCGCCAGCCGCCCAACGATCGCTACGCACAGATCGCGGCCTGACCATGAGCTGGCTCTGGCTGATCCTCATTGGTTTCGTCGTGGGCCTCGTCGCCCGCGCCCTCAAGCCCGGCAACGACAAGATGGGCATCATCATGACCACGCTGTTCGGCGTGGCGGGCGCGCTCGGGGCTGGATGGCTCGGACGCGAGATGGGCTGGTACGGGGCGAACGAGCCCGTCGGGTTCATTGCCTCGGTGATCGGCGCGATCGTGCTTCTGCTGCTCTATGCGGTGATCCGCGGGCGCGGCCGCAGGGCTCCCAGCCTCTGACGGCTCCGAGTCTCTGACCCCGCGTGCCGCGCTCGCGCGCCGCGCGCCTCACCAGGTCGCGCGCATCAGCGCGGCCATCGTTTCGATCCCGTCCCACAGGTTGCCGATGCGGAGGTTTTCGTCCTCTGCATGCTGGTTGTTGTCGTGGTTCGCGATCGGTACGCCGATCGTCGGGGCGCCGAGGATCTCGTTGATGTGCACGAGCGGGAGGCTTCC
>DATLNY010000351.1:0-4057 GCA_035536495.1 Candidatus Saccharimonadia bacterium
GGGGCCGAGGCCCCTCCTACAGATCAGTCCTTCGCGTCGGTCACGACCAGGTCGAAGCGCGCCGCGCCATCGAGCACGTTCTCGCTGCTTGCTTCGTCGTAATGCTGCGCGAGGTACTGTCCGATGACGCGCTGGCCGAAGCGCTGCGCCTCGCCGCGCAGCATGAATTCCTCGGTGAAGGTGCCCTCGTTCGAGATCGTGTAACCCTTTTCGGGAGACAGCGCGCCGCCTTCCCCCTCGGTGAAGACGAGTAGCATCGAGCGGATCGGACCGCCCGCGCGGTAGAGCTTCGCGATCGGAACGGCGTCGGACCACAGCGCGTTCGCGTGCTCGGGCAGCATCGCGGTTTCGCTCAGCACGACGAGCACCTGCGGGTTCGTCTCCGCACCGCCCGGGCGGCGGATCGCGATGGCGTGCTTCGGCGTGAACGGTTGCTCGAGCAGCGTCAGCTTCGTCGACACGAGGCCCGGCTTGTGCAGCGCCGGCAGCACGTCGGGCGGCACGCCCTCGATCTTCGGCGGCGCCGCGGCGCCGCCACTGCCGCTGCCGCTGTTCGACGACACCCTCACCCACTTGCCGTCGCGCTCGGCCATCTCGACCGTGGCGGCGTAGGGCTTGCCTTCGCGCTTGCCGTCGACGACGAGCACCGCGCGACCGGGATAACCGGTGCCGCCGGTGACCTTCGCGTCCGTCGGCAGCATCGCCTTCAGCATCGGCAGCATCTCGGTGAACTCCTCGCGCGTGCCGCCCTCGGCCGAGCGCGCGACGAACGCGTCGTAGTCGCCGCGCTTCGCTGCGTCGATCAGCTCGAGGTACGCCTTGCCTGCCGCGCCGCCACCCGCGCCGAGCGCTGTGCCGCTCGCGGCCTTCCAGAGCGGCTCGTCGAAGCTCGCGTCGATCGCGACCGGATTGCCGAACAGGTCGCTCAGGTAGACGTAGTGGCCGCTGAGCCGGTCGCCGTTGAGCGCGAGGCCGTAGATCGTGCCCATCGTGCCGCTCGCGCCGAGCTCGATCTTGCCGTCGGCGTAGACATTCATGTTCTGCGCGTCGCCGTCGGGCTCGATCGTCACGACGACGGCCTTGAGCTTCCTGCTCTTGATCGCGTCCTCGACCCATCGCGCGACGTCGGTCGCCTGCGCGGCCCCCGACAGGTCGACGTCGGCCGGGAACATCGCGACCTGGTAGTACGCATCGCCGACGAACTCGGTCGTGTACGCGAGCGCCTTTCCGAGCGCGAACTCCGCCTCGGCGGCGGGACGCTGCCGATCCGCGTCGGCGAGCTGACGCACGAGCGCGCGGCCTTGCGTGGCGGCGTGGGCAGCAGGGGCCAGGGCGATGGTGACGAGACAGGCAATCAGGGCGCGACGCATGGCAGGGCTCCTCGTGGGCATGTCTGGATGAACGGAAAGCGCTGCAGCAACGGGACACGCCCGGGGCGTCGGTTGGAGCCCGACCGCCGAATTGGTACCATTACGGTCCTCTTTCGGGTGGAAGACCGGTGCTCCGGATCAGCAAGCTGACCGACTACGCGACCGTCGCGATGACCGCACTCGCCGATGCCGGCGACGGCGTGCTGAGCGCGCAGGGCGTCGCCGAGCGCGCGCGACTCGAGCCCCCGACGGTCTCGAAGGTGCTGAAGCTGCTCGCGCACGCGGGCCTCGTCGAATCGTTCCGCGGCGTGCGCGGCGGCTACCGGCTCGCGCGCGGCGCGAGCGAGATCACGGTCGCCGACATCGTCGCGGCGATCGAGGGGCCGTTCGGCATGACCGAGTGCAGCATCCACAAGGGCCGTTGCGACTACGAGCCGCACTGCGGCGTGCGCGGCAACTGGCGGCGGATCTCGGTCGCGATCGAGGCCGCGCTGCGCGGTGTCACGCTCGCCGACATGGTCGCACCACGCGCGCGCAAGGCGATCCCGCTGCGCGTGCTCGAAGCGAGCGCCTGACGATGGCGATCGAACGCACCGAGCTCGAGGCGCTCGTCAACCGCCGCTACGACGCGGGGTTCACGACCGACATCGAGACCGACATCGTGCCGCCGGGACTGTCGGAGGACATGGTCCGGCTGATCTCCGCGAAGAAGCAGGAGCCCGAGTGGATGACGCAGTGGCGTCTCGCCGCGTATCGCCACTGGCTCACGATGACCGCGCCGAACTGGGCGAAGCTCTCGATCGCGCCGATCGACTTCCAGGCGATCAGCTATTTCGCCGCGCCGAAGAACCGGCCGAAATCGCTCGCCGAGGTCGATCCGAAGCTGCTCGAGACCTACGACAAGCTCGGCGTGCCGTTCCACGAGCGCGCGCGCCTCGCGGGCGTCGCGGTCGATGCGGTGTTCGATTCGGTCTCGGTCGGCACGACGTTCAAGAAGGAGTTGCGCGAGGCCGGCGTGATCTTCTCGTCGTTTTCGGAAGCGGTGCGCGAGCACCCCGAGCTGGTCCGCAGGTACCTCGGCACGGTGGTTCCGACCGGAGACAACTACTTCGCCGCGCTCAACTCGGCGGTTTTCACCGACGGCTCGTTCGTGTTCGTGCCGAAGGGCGTGCGCTGCCCGATGGAGCTGTCGACGTACTTCCGCATCAACGCACGCGACACCGGCCAGTTCGAGCGCACGCTGATCATCTGCGAGGAAGGCGCGAGCGTCTCGTACCTCGAGGGCTGCACCGCGCCGATGCGCGACGAGAACCAGCTGCACGCCGCGGTCGTCGAGCTCGTTGCGCTCGACGACGCGACGATCAAGTATTCGACCGTGCAGAACTGGTACCCGGGCGACGAGCACGGCGTCGGCGGCATCTACAACTTCGTGACGAAGCGCGGCGAATGCCGCGGCGCGCGCTCGAGGATCTCGTGGACACAGGTCGAGACGGGCTCCGCGATCACGTGGAAGTACCCGAGCTGCGTGCTGCTCGGCGACGATTCGACCGGCGAGTTCCATTCCGTCGCGCTGACGCACCACCGCCAGCAGGCCGACACCGGCACGAAGATGATCCACGTCGGCAGGCGCACGAAGTCGAAGATCATCTCGAAAGGCATCTCGGCGGGGCGCGGGCAGAACACGTACCGCGGGCTCGTCCGGGTCGAGAAGGGCGCCGACGGCGCGCGCAACCACACGCAGTGCGACTCGCTCCTGATCGGCAAGCGCTGCGGCGCGCACACTTTCCCGTACATCGAGGTCCGGAACCCCGGCGCGATCGTCGAGCACGAGGCGACGACGTCGAAGATCTCCGACGACCAGATGTTCTACTGCCGCGCACGCGGCATCCCGGAAACCGACGCGGTGTCGATGATCGTCGACGGATTCTGCCGCCAGGTGTTTCGCGAGCTTCCGATGGAGTTCGCGGTCGAGGCGAAGAAGCTGCTCGAGGTCTCGCTGGAAGGGGCAGTCGGATGATGCTTTTCCTTCTCCCTCCGGGAGAAGAGCCTGCCCCGGACTTGATCCGGGGTGGCCCGAAGGGCCGGATGAGGGTGCGGCCCGGAGCGCGGCATGGCGGCGACCTCGGACCCTCACCCCCAACCCCTCTCCCGGTGGGAGAGGGGAGACTCAATGACGAACAACGGATGCGACACCAATGCTGAAGATCGACGACCTGCACGTGCGCGTCGCGGGCAGGGAAATCCTGAAGGGCGTTTCGCTCGAGGTCGGCGCCGGCGAGGTGCACGCGATCATGGGCCCGAACGGCGCCGGCAAGTCGACGCTCGGTTATGCGCTGGCAGGCCGCGAAGGTTACGAAGTCACGAAAGGCTCGGCGACGTACGACGGCGAGGACCTGCTCGCGCTCGCGCCGGAGGCGCGCGCGGCGGCCGGCGTGTTCCTCGCGTTCCAGTACCCGGTCGAGATTCCCGGCGTCAACAACACCTACTTCCTGCGCGCCGCGGCGAACGCGCAGCGGCGCGCGCGCGGCGAGCCCGAGCTCGACTCGATGCAGTTCCTGAAGCTCGTGCGCGAAAAACTGCGTGTGCTGCATATTTCCGACGAGCTGCTGCATCGCGCCGTCAACGAGGGATTCTCCGGCGGCGAGAAGAAGCGCAACGAGATCTTCCAGATGGCGGTGCTCGAGCCG
>DATLNY010000352.1:0-8266 GCA_035536495.1 Candidatus Saccharimonadia bacterium
TCGACGACGTCATGCACGTGCCGACACCGCAATACGATGACCTGACGCTCGACGAAAGCGGGATCGAGCCGACGTTCGGCACCGCGTCGAGCTCGACGCCGACGCTCGAGCTCGACGCGGCGGCACTCGGCCTGCGGACCGTCGCAGGCCCGGCCGACGCGGCGGCGCCGATGCGCGACTCCGCCGCAGCCGGGCCCGCGGACGACGAGATGATCGACCTGTCGATCGACGAGTCGCTGCTCGCCGCGATCGATGCGCCGGCTGCCGTCGTCGTGCGCGACGCGCCGGCCCACGATCCAGATGCATTCGCGGGCCTCGACGCGGACCTGCTCGACATGCCCGAGCTTCCGCCGGGCGAGTTCGCGCGCCTGCCCGACGACGAACCCGGCAGCGAGTTGTCGCGCGCGGAGTTCGCCGACACGCTGCGCGATTTCGGTTTCCTCGACGATGCGCCCGACGCGCCGCGCGGCGAGGAGATCATGGATCTCGACACGCTGCTTTTGCGTGCGGGCGAGGCCGAGGCCGAGAAACGCAAGGGCAGCCTCGGCCAGCCCGACGTCGTGTTCAAGCCGAAGCCCGTCACGCCTGCCGCGGCGCGACCTGCGGCCGTCGAAACGAAGCCCGCCCCCGACGCGATACACCCGCCCGCACTGGCATCGGCTGCGCAGCCATCGGCCGCGCCGGTCAAGCCGCGGTCGCTCGCGGACTTCGAGCAGGCACTTTCGGGCCTCTCGCTCGAGCCGACCGACGACGTGGCGCCGGCGGCGCCGGCCGCGTCCGTGCCGAAACCGGCCGCGCCGAAACCCGCCGCACCGGTCGCGACCGCGTTCGAATCGAGCCTCGGCGGCCTGTCGCTCGAGCCGATCGAAGGTGAAGCCGCGCCGACGTCGGCCCCGGCGAGCGGACGCGCCGTGTTTGCCGTCGCCGAGCCCGTTCCCGCCAGGCCCGCTGCGGTCGCGGCGGCGCCGACGACGCCGAAGCCTGCAGGCGCACCCGACGACGAGCTCGCGCTCGAGGGCTACGATTTCAATTTCGACGAGAACACCGAGATCAGCACCGATTCGATCGTGCGGCTCGGGTCGGAGCCCGCGCTCGACGACTTGAGCGTCGACATGGATTCGGAGCTCGACGCGTTGCTGCAGCGCGAAGCCGGCCTGGTCGACGACCTGCCGGACGCAGTGCCCGCGCAGCCGCGGCTCTCGCGCGTGTTCGTGCTCGGCGCCTCGATCGGCGGACCCGACGCGGTGCGCGAGTTCGTCGCGGCGCTGCCCGCGGAAGTACCCGTGCTGTTCCTGCTTGCGCAGCACATGGGCGCCGATTTCCTCGAGATGATGGTGCAGCAGCTCACGAAGGCGTCGAAGCTCAAGGTGCGCACCGTCGCCGACGGCGATTTGCTCGCGCACGGCGAGATCGTCGTCGTGCCGCCCGCGCTGCGCCTGCAGGTCGACCACGAGGGCCGTGCGACGCTCGGCCCGATGCCGGGCCCGTCCGCCTACAGCCCCTCGATCGACCAGGTCATGTGCGACGTCGCCGATGCGTTCGGGACCGGCGCCGGTGCGATCATCTTCAGCGGCATGGCGCACGATGCGATCGAAGGCGCGCGCCGGATCGTCGCGAAGGGCGGCGTCGTGTGGGTGCAGGACCCCGCGAGTTGCGTGATCAGCTCGATGGTCGACGGTGCGCGAGAAGCCGGCGTCGTCTCGTACACCGCGAAGCCGGCCGAGCTCGCGCGACACTTCCTCGAGCAGTACCCGACATGACGGAGCCGGACGTGACAGCCGAATTGCCACGCGACATCCGCGGCCTGATGATCACGGTCTCCAACGGCCGCGTGCTGCTGCCGAACGCAAACGTTTCCGAGATCATCACCGCCGCGACGCCGGACCCGGTCGAGAACGCGCCGGACTGGCTACTCGGCCGGGTGCGCTGGCGCGGTTGGCGCGTGCCGCTGTTCTCGTTCTCGATCCTCGCGGGCATCGCGACACGCGAGGGTGCGCTCAACTCGAAGGTCACGGTGCTGAAGGCGCTGTCGGGCAACCCGAAAATGCCGTACGTCGCGATGTTGTGCCTCGGCTTCCCGCGGCTGACGACCGTGACGCCGGAGATCCTCGTTCCGACCGAGGACGTCGACGCCGAGCCGCCCGGCGTGCTCGGTCGCGTGCTCGTGCGCGACGACCAGGTCTACATCCCCGACCTCATCGGGATCGAGGGGATGCTCCGCGACGCGCTCGAGCTCGCGGCCTAACTCAGCCTAGATCGCCGAAGCGCGTCTGCAGCGCCGCGATCGCGGCGATTCCCGCGGTTTCCGTTCGCAGGATGCGCGGCCCGAGCCTCAGTCGCCCGAACCCCGCGGTCGTGAAGATCGACAGATCGCGCTCGGAGAATCCGCCCTCCGGGCCGACCGCGAGCGTCAGCGCCGCCCCGGGCGCGACCGCGCCGAGTGCGTCGCCCGACGGATGCAGCACGAGCTTCGTGGCCGTGTCGAGCATCGCGCCTTCCGCGTAGCGCGCCAGTGGCACCGGCACCTCGACCATCGGCACGCGCGCGCGGCCGCACTGCTCGCACGCGCTCTGCACGATCCGTTGCCAGTGGGCGACGCGTTTTTCGGCGCGCTCGTCGTCGAGGCGCACCTCGGTGCGCTCCGAGATCACGGGCACGAAGCGCGCGACGCCGAGCTCGGTCGACTTCTGCAGGATGAGGTCCATCTTCTCGCCGCGCGCGACGGCCTGGACCAGCGTCACCGCCAGCGGCGATTCGAGCATCGCAGCGCTGCGCGCGCCGATGCGCAGCGCCGCGGCACCCTTGCCGCGCAGCTCGAGGATCGCCGCGTGGTCGGCGCCGTCGCCGTTGAAGCAGACGACCTCGGCGCCGTCGGGGAGGCGCAGCACGCGCGTCAGGTGCTCCGACGAAAACGGCGGCAGCACGACGTGGGCGCCGGTCGCGAGCGGTGCATCGACGTAGACGCGGATCCTGCGCATCGCGCCATTGTAGGCAAAAGCCCGCTCGCCGGCGCCGTCATGCCCGCTGCGTCTGCAGGCGGTCAGTGCGTCGCGAGCTCGATCCCCTCGCGCGCGACTTCGGCCATCAGCGCGATCTCGGCGGGCGTCACGACGTACGGCGGCATGAAGTAGACGACATTGCCGAGCGGCCGCAAGAGCACGCCGCGCGCGAGCGCGTGCCGATATACCGCGAGGCCGCGGCGTTCGCGCCAGTCGTACGGCGTGCGCGTGCGCTTGTCGCGCACGAGCTCGACCGCGGCGATCATGCCGGTCTGGCGGACTTCGGCGACGTGGGGATGCGCTGAAAGCGGCGCGAGCGCGTCACCCAGCGCCGCTGCGAGCACACGGTTTCGTTCGAGCACGGGCTCGTCGCGAAAGATCGCGAGCGTCGCGAGTGCTGCGCTGCACGCCAGCGGATTGCCGGTGTAGCTGTGCGAATGCAGGAACGCGCGCAGCGTCGCGTATTCGGCGTAGAACGCGTCGTACACGTCCTGCGTCGTCAGCACCGCGGCGAGCGGCAGATAGCCGCCTGTCAGCCCTTTCGAGAGGCAGACGAAGTCCGCGGCGATGCCGGCCTGCTCGCACGCGAACAGCGTGCCGGTGCGACCGAACCCGACCGCGATCTCGTCGGCGATGAGGTGGACGCGATGCCGGTCGCAGAGCGCACGCAACAGGGTCAGGTACGACGGATCGTGCATGCGCATGCCGCCGGCGCACTGCACGAGCGGCTCGACGATGACGGCGCAGACTTCACCGGCATGGCGCGCGAGCAGTGCGTCGAGCTCGCCCGCGCGGCGCGTCGCGATGCCGGCCGGCGTCTCGCCCGGCTCGCCCTGGTACGCGTCAGGCGACGGGGCGATCAGCGCCTGCATCAGCAACGGCGCATAGGTGTCGCGATAGAGCGGCACGTCCGTCACCGACAGCGCGCCGAGCGTCTCGCCGTGGTAGCTCCCCGACAGCGCGACGAAGCGCGTGCGCCCGGCCTCCCCGCGATTGCGCCAGTAGTGGAAGCTCATCTTCAGCGCGACCTCGACCGCCGAGGAGCCGTTGTCGGCGTAGAAGACCCGCGTCAATGCGGGCGGCGTTACGGCGACGAGCGCTTCGGCCAGCGCGACCGCGGGCTCGTGCGTGAAGCCCGCGAGCAGCACGTGCTCGAGCCGGTCGACCTGCGCCTTGACCGCGGCGCCGATGCGCGGATGGTTGTGCCCGAACAGGTTGACCCACCACGAGCTGATCGCATCGAGATAGCGCTTGCCGTCGTGGTCGACGAGCCACGCGCCGTCGCCGCGCGCGATCGGCACGGGCGGCAGCGATTCGTGGTCGTGCATCTGGGTGCACGGGTGCCACAGGTGCGCGAGGTCGCGGCGAACCAGGTCGGCGTTGGACATTCGTGGGATCGGGGGCCGGGGCTGAGGGCGGTATCATCGCGCCATGGACCGAATTCGTCGCGCCCGGGGCTTCACCCTCATCGAGATCGTCATCGCGGTCGCGATCCTCGCGATCCTCGCCGCGATCGTGATCCCGCGCGTCGCGGGGCGTGTCGACGACGCGCGCGTCGCGCGGGCGAAGTCCGACGTGCAGGCGCTCGTCACCGCGCTGAACCTGTACAAGCTCGACAACTACCAGTACCCGAGCACCGAGCAGGGCCTCGAGGCGCTCGTCGCGAAGCCGGGCGGACAGCCGGAGGCGCGCAACTGGAAGCAGGGCGGCTACATCGACCGGCTGCCGAAGGATCCCTGGGGCAGCGACTACCAGTACATCTCGCCGGGACAGCACGGCGAGATCGACGTCTATTCGCTCGGCGCCGACGCGCAGCTCGGCGGCGAAGGCCCCGGGGCCGACGTCGGCAACTGGACCGATTGACGCGTCCCGGCGCGGCGTGGCGACGCTATCGCACCAGCGCGGCGTGTCCCTGATCGAGCTGCTCGTCGCGGTCGCGATCCTCGCGGCGCTGTACGGCGCGATCACGATCGCCGTCGACGCGGCCGGCGGCGCGCGCCGCGTCGAGCGCGAGGGTTTGCGCTTCGCCGCGCTCGTGCGGATCGCCTGCGAGCGCGCGCAGGTGTCGGGGCGCGACTACGGCATCCACGTCGCGCGCGGCGGCTATGCATTCAGCATCGCCGGCGCGCAGGCGTGGCGGCTCGAGGCCGGCGGCGACTTGAGGCCGCGCGAGCTCGCGCGCGGCATGACGCTCGCGCTCGAGCGCGAAGGCACCGACGCCGAGCTCGTCGAGGAGCTGCCGGCGGAGCCGCAGGCGGCGTGCTTCGCGTCGGGCGAGCTGACGCCGTTCGCCGCGACGTTGAGCGCCGGCGAGCTCGCGCCATTCGAGATCGACGCGGCGATCGACGGCACCGTGACGACACGCCCGGGCGAGCCGCCCGCATGAATCGCCGCGGCTTCACCCTCATCGAAGTCGTCATCGCGCTCGCGGTGGTCGCGCTCGCGCTGCTCGCGCTCGTGCGCACCGCGGGGCTCGGCGCGCGCGCGCTCGCACACGAGCGCGAGTCGACGCTCGCGCATTTCGTCGCGGCGAACGTGCTCGCCGAGACTCGCATCGGCGCCGGCTTTCCCGGCGTCGGGCGGCGCGAGGGCCGCGCGACGATGGGGCCGCGCGAGTTCCGCTGGGAGCTCGTCGTGCAGGGCACGCAGGAACCCGCGATCCGCCGCCTCGACGTGCGCGTCTTCGCCGCGGGCGATCCGGAGGACGCGCCGCTCGCGTCGATGAGCGGCTTCGCGGGGCAGCGATGAGCCGCGCTCGCGTGGGTAAACGCGGCTTCGCGTTGATCGAGCTGCTCGTCGCGCTCGCGGTCTTCGCCGTGATCGGCGCGATCGCGTACCGCAGCCTCGTCGCGGTGACGCACACGCGCGAGGCGCTCGCGCGCGAGACCGAGCGGCTCTCGCGGATGCAGTTCGCGATCGCGCTGCTCGAGCGCGACCTGCGCCAGGCGACCGCACGCTCGGTGCGCGGCGAATACGGCGAGCGGCTGCCCGCGCTCGCCGGCGCGCGCGAGCGCATCGAGCTGACCGCCTACGCGTTCGCGAGCCCTTACGGCGACGCGCGGCCGCAGCTCGCGCGCGTCAGTTATGCGCGCACCGACGAAGGGCTGGCGCGCGCCGCGTACGCGACGCTCGATCGTGCGCCGAACACGCGCGCGACGCGGCGCGTGCTCGCCGGCGGTGTCGAGGCGATGCGCCTGCGGTATTTCGACGGCGCCGGCCGCTGGCTCGACGAGTGGCCGCCACAGCCGGCACTCGCCGGCAGCGAGCGCCTGCCGCGCGCGATCGAGGTTTCGCTGACGTTCGAGGGCGTCGGCACGATCCGCCGCGTCGTCGACCTGCTCGAGGTCGAGGCGGCGCCGCCGTGACGCGCTCGCGGCATGCGCGCGGCGTCGCGCTGCTTTCGGCGCTGCTCGTCGTCGCGCTCGCGACCGTGCTCGTCGCGGGCATCCTCGACGACGGCAACAGCGGGCTCGCGCGCACCCGCAACCTCGCGCGCAGCGAGCAGGCCGATGCGCTCGCGGCCGGGCTCGAGGAATGGGCGCTGCAGGTATTGCTGCGCGATCTCGCGAACGACGGCCGCCGCGACTTCCGCGACGACTCGTGGGCCGCCGGCGTGCCGCCGACCGAGGTCCCTGGTGGACGCCTCGTCGGCCGGATGACCGATCTCGGCGGCCGCTACAACCTCAACAACCTCGTCAAGGACGGGGCGCGGGACCCTGTCCAGCTCGAGCGGTACGCGCGGCTGCTGCGTGCGCTGAAGCTCGACCCCGCGCTCGCCGAGTCGACCCTCGACTATCTCGATCCCGACGGCGAGCGCGAGCCGAACGGCGCCGAGGATCCGCATTACCTCGTGCAGGATCCGCCACGGCGCGCGGCGAACCGCACGATGGCGCACGCGTCGGAGCTGAAGCTCGTCCGCGGCGTCACGCGCGACGTCTGGGCCGCGCTGGCGCCGCACGTCGTCGCGGTGCCGGCCGGCACCGCGATCAACGTCAACACCGCGACCGCGCCGGTGCTGATGGCGATCGTCGACGGCCTGTCGGACGGCGCTGCGCGGCGCATCGCCGAGGGCGCGCATTACTCCGACCTCGCGGGCTTCCAGTCCGAAATCGAGCAACTCGGGCTCGCGCCGTTCCCGCCGCTCGGCGTCGACGTGGCGAGCGACTACTTCATCGCGCGCGCCGACATCGCGCTCGACGGCATCCCGATCGGCTACTCGAGCGTGATCGAGCGACGCGACGGCCGGCTCCGCGTGATCGGGCGCGCGCGCGGCACGCTCTGATCGCGCCGCTGCGCGGGGAGCCTTCCGGGAGCGCTGCTGCCCGGCTGGCGTGCGGTTAGAATCGCGCCATGCCCGACGCGTCGACAGCCGCATGACCCGAGTCGTGATCCGCTACCGCGGACCGGGCGCGGGCCTCGCGTGGCTGACCGAGGACGAGCGCGGGCGGGTCGTCGACGGGCCGCACACGATGGTGCCGGCGCCGCCGGCAGCGACCCTGGCCGGCGCCGAGCAGATCGTCGTGCTCGTGCCGGCGACGCAGGCGCTCGTCGCGGAGACGCGGCTTGCGACGCGCGCGCGCGAGCAGCTCGCCCGCGCGATCCCGTTCGCGCTCGAGGAGCAGCTCGCGGAGCCGGTCGAGGCGCTGCATTTTGCGCACGTCACCACGGCCGACGGACAGGTCGTCGCGTACGTGCGGCGCGAGCTGCTGCGCGCCTGGCTCGCGGACCTGCGCGAGCGCGGCATCGAGCCCGACCTCGTCGTGCCCGAAAGCCTCGCGTTGCCGCTCGTTCCCGGGCGCGTGACCGTCCTGATCGAGTCGACCGGTGCCGTCGTGCGGCTCGGTCCCGGCCGCGCGTTCGCGGTCGAGCGCGACGACCTGCAGGCGTGGCTGCGCCATTGCGACGGGCCGCGCGACGTGCGCGGGCGCCTCGTCGCCGACGTGCTCGACATGACGACCGACGGCTCCACGCCGCTGCTCGCGCTCGACGTCGCCGACGCGCTCGAGGGGCCGGTGCTGCCGCTGCTCGCGCGCGGGGCGCACGCGGCGTTGCCGAACCTGCTCGGCGGCGAATTCGCGCTGCGTCATCGCGGCGAGTCGACGCGCAGGCTGTGGCGGATCGCCGCGATGCTCGCCGGCGCGGCGCTGCTGCTCGGCATCGGCTACGCCGTCACCGAGCGCATCCTGTTGGGGCGGCAGGCGAGCGTGCTGTCGGCCGAAATCGAGCGCAGCTACCGCGCGGCTTTCCCCGGGGCGACG
The DNA here is from genome assembly GCA_035536495.1 of Candidatus Saccharimonadia bacterium. Classification (GTDB taxonomy): domain Bacteria; phylum Pseudomonadota; class Gammaproteobacteria; order Xanthomonadales; family Ahniellaceae; genus DATLNY01. Next base: position 8,258 of record DATLNY010000352.1, read on the forward strand.
CGGCTCACC
>DATLNY010000353.1:0-4331 GCA_035536495.1 Candidatus Saccharimonadia bacterium
CCCCCCCCTCGGCCGGATCGCAGCGTCGCTGCGATCCCGGACCCTCACTCCAACCTCGTACCCTCACCCCCGACCCCTCTCCCGGAGGGAGAGGGGAGCAGAGCCCGAGTGACGCGATCGCTTGCCGAGTGGCTCGAGTACCAGCAGCGCATCCATCCGCGCGAAGTCGCGCTCGGCCTCGATCGGGTCCGCGACGTATGGCTGCGGCTCGGTGCGCCGCGCGGCGGGCGGACCGTCATCACCGTCGGCGGCACGAACGGCAAGGGATCGACCGTCGCGTTCCTCGACGCGATCATCGCGGAGTCGGGTAGGGCGGTCGGCGCATTCACCTCGCCGCACCTGCTTCGCTACAACGAGCGCATCCGGATCGCCGGCGTCGACGTCGACGACGCCGCGCTCCTGGAAGCATTTGCGCGGATCGAGCGCGCGCGCGGCCCGATCCCGCTGACGTACTTCGAGTTCGGCACGCTCGCCGCGCTGTCGTGCTTCGAGCAGGCGGGCGTCGAGGTCGCGGTGCTCGAAGTCGGACTCGGTGGGCGGCTCGACGCGGTCAACGTCGTCGATGCCGACGCCGCGATTGTGACGACGGTCGACTACGACCACATGGACTATCTCGGCAACGAGCTCGGCGCGATCGCGCTCGAGAAGGCCGGCATCTTCCGCGCGGGGCGGCCTGCGATCGTCGGCGCGCGCGAGCCGCCGTGCGTGCTGACCGGGCACGCGCGCGCGATCGGCGCGCGGCTCGAGCAGGCCGGCGTCGATTTCGATCACCGCAGCGACGAACGCGGATGGACCTGGACCCATCGTGACGGCACGCGCCACGAACTGCCGCTGCCGCGCCTCGCCGCGACGGCACAGCTGCAGAACGCGTCGGCCGCGATCGCGGTGTTGCACGCGATGCGCGCATCGATTCCAGTCGATGCCGGCGCAATCGCGGGTGGCGTCGCACGCGCGACGGTACCCGGGCGGCTGCAGCAGCTGCGCTCGGCGCCGGACGTCCGCGTCGACGTCGGCCACAACCCGCAGGCCGCGCGGGAGCTCGCGGCGTGGCTGCGGCGCAGCCCGGCGCGCGGCCGCACGATCGCGGTGTTCGCGGCGCTCGCCGACAAGGATCTCGCCGGCGTCGTCGCGCCGCTCGCGGCGCACGTCGACGAGTGGCACCTCGCGGGCCTCGAGCGCGAATCGCCGCGCGGCGCCGACGCCGCGACGCTCGAGGCGCGCGTCGGCCCGGCGCTGTCGCCGCGGATCGCGGCGAGCCACGCCGACGTCGGCACGGCGATCGACGCTGCGCTTGCGGGCGCCCAGGCCGAGGATCGGGTGCTCGTGTTCGGCTCGTTCTTCACCGTCGCCGTCGCACTGCGACGACTCGGACCCGATCCGTCGACCCCGACCGTATAATCGGGCGAACGTCAACGGAATCCGATTTCGATGGATGCATCGGTGAAGCAGCGCCTCGTCGGCGCGACGGTCCTCGTGGTGCTCGCGGTGATCTTCCTGCCGATGGTGTTCGACGGGTCGGAGGAATCCCGCACCGAATCGATCGACCTCGGAATTCCCGCCGAGCCCGATCGCGATTTCGAGACGCGCGTCGTGCCGCTCGATGCCCCGACGCCGTTGCCGGCGCCGGATCCCGGCACGATCGTGACGGTCGACGCGAATGCGCCCGACCGTCCCGACGCGCACGCGGGCACCGACGCGGCACCGGCCTCCAAGCCGCCCGCAGCGCTCGCCATGACGGTACCGAAGCCGGCGCCTGCGGCACCCGCCGCTGCCCACGCCGCGGCGAACACAGCCGCGCCCGCACCCGCGACGGCCACGACCCCGGTCCCGGAATCGACCGCGCCTGCGGCGAGCGCGCGCGGCCGCTACGCCGTCAGCTTCGGCAGCTACGCGCGCGCCGACAACGCGGTCGCGCTCGTCGCATCGCTGCAGCAGGGCGGCGTCGCCGCGCGGGCCGAGCCGGTCGACGTCAACGGCCAACCGGGCATGCGGGTCCGCGCCGGGCCGTTCGTCGATCGCGCCGAAGCCGAGCGCGTGCGCCTGCTCGCGAAGCGCGCACGCGCCGACGCGCCGGGCGCGATCATCGAGATCGACGAGGCGCGGGCGCCCGATTCGGCGCCGGCCGCGGCCGATGCGAAGCCCGCCTCGGGTTGGGCGGTGCAGGTCGCGGCCTACCAGGCCGAGGCCGATGCGACGAGCCAGCGCGACAAGCTGCGCGCGTCCGGCTTCGCGGCCTACGTCGACGCGGTGCGCACCGAGGCCGGCACGATGTACCGCGTCCGCATCGGGCCCGAGACGCAGCGCGCGAACGCGGAGTCGCTGCGCGGCACGCTGAAGTCGAAGCTCGGGCTCGACGGTTTCGTCGTACCGCACCCGTAGTGGGCAGGCGCGCGCAGCGGTGACAAGGTCACCACGCCCGCCGTCGCTTGCGTTTCGCCGCCCGGACCCTCGTTGAATCCCGCCGACGTCGCGATTGCCGTCATCGTCGCGATCTCGGTCGTGATCGGGCTGGTCCGCGGCCTCGTGGTCGAGGTGCTCTCGCTCGCGGTCTGGATCGCGGCGGTGATGCTCGCGATCGCGCTCGGTCCGCAGGTCGCCGAATGGTTCGGTGGCTCGATCGAGCTTCCCTCGGCACGCGTCGCGCTCGGCTATGCGATCGTGTTCTTCACGGTGTTGATCGCGGGCGCGATCGTGGTCTACCTCATGCGCAAGCTCGTGAAGGGCACGGGGCTTTCGGGCACCGATCGCGTGCTCGGGATGGTGTTCGGGCTCGCGCGCGGCGCGATCGTCGTCGTCGTGCTCGTGCTGCTCGTCGGGTTCACCCCGTTGCCGCGCGACCCGTGGTGGCAGGAGAGCCGCGCGCTGCCGCTGTTCCAGGCGCTCGCGCACGCGATGGCGCGCATGCTCCCCGCATCGCTGTCGCGCTATGTCGAATACGGGCTCGCCGCCGGCAGGGTCGAGGCCGCCGCGCCGAAGCCGCCGGTCGACGCGCCCGCGGACCCCGCGCCCGAGCCCGCAACGCCGAAAGACCTACAATAGCCACCGGTCCGCGCGTTGCGCGGAAACGTGGAGCGTTGCGACCCCATGTGCGGAATCATCGGCCTCGTCGGCCAGACCGACGTCGCGGCGTCGTTGTACGACGCCCTGACCGTGCTGCAGCATCGCGGGCAGGATGCAGCCGGCATCGCGACGACCGATGGCCGCACGCTGCACCTGCACAAGGCCAACGGTCTCGTGCGCGACGTCTTCGACGTGCCTCAGATGCAGCAGCTCAAGGGTCGCATCGGCATCGGTCACTGCCGCTATCCGACCGCGGGCTCGGCAGGCTCGGCCGAGGCGCAGCCGTTCTACGTCAATTCGCCGTTCGGCATCGCGCTCGCGCACAACGGCAACCTCGTCAATACGGAAGCGTTGCGGCGCGAGGTGTTCGAGGACGACCGCCGGCACATCAACACCGACTCGGATTCCGAGGTGCTGCTCAACGTATTCGCGCACGAGCTGCAGGCGCAGGACGTGCTGCGCGTCGGCGCCGAGCACGTGTTCGACGCGATCGCCGGCGTGCACCGACGCTGCGTCGGGGGATACGCCGTCATCGCGATGGTCCTCGGTGTCGGGGTCGTCGCGTTCCGCGACCCGCACGGGATCCGTCCGCTGGTGATCGGCAGCCGGGACACGCCGAACGGCAAGGAATGGGCCGCGGCGTCCGAGAGCGTCGCGCTCGACGTGCTCGGCTTCCGGCGCCTGCGCGACGTCGCGCCCGGCGAGGCGGTCGTCATCGGCATCGACGGCACGCTGCAGACGCGACAGTGCGCCGCACCGGCGCGACACGCGCCTTGCATCTTCGAATACGTCTATCTAGCGCGGCCCGATTCGATGATCGAGGACATCTCGGTCTACAAGGCGCGGCTGCGCATGGGCGAGCGGCTCGCGCGCAAGATCCTGCGCCTGAAGCCCGACCACGACATCGACGCCGTGATCCCGATCCCCGACACGAGCCGCACCGCGGCGCTGCCGCTCGCGAACATGCTCGGCGTGCCGTACCGCGAAGGCTTCATCAAGAACCGCTACGTCGGGCGCACTTTCATCATGCCGGGGCAGGAGGAGCGCGTGAAGTCGGTGCGGCGCAAGCTCAACGCGATCGAGCTCGAGTTCCGCAACAAGGTCGTGCTGCTCGTCGACGATTCGATCGTGCGCGGCACGACCTCGAAGCAGATCATCCAGATGGCGCGCGACGCCGGCGCGCGCAAGGTGTATTTCGCGAGCGCCGCGCCGCCGGTGCGCTACCCGAACGTGTACGGCATCGACATGCCCGCGCCCGAGGAGCTCATCGC
>DATLNY010000354.1:0-4514 GCA_035536495.1 Candidatus Saccharimonadia bacterium
CGCGAGCCGAAGTTCCCGAACGACGGCGAGGCGAACCGGCGCAAGAACCGCCGCGTCGACGTCAGCTTCCTTACCGTCGAGGCAGGCACGGAAGCGACGCGCAGCACGCGGACCGAGACGCGCACCGAATACGAGATCGTGCGCGAGCCCGTCGCGGCCTCGGCCGAGTGGATCGAGCGCGCGCTGCGCAACCCGTCCGAGCACAAGCGTACCGTCGACGTCTATCGCTTCGAGGAAACCGATACCGACGTCACGCTCTCGGCACGGGAGTTCATCAACCGGCCGCCACTCGCCGTCGACGACGTGCTGCGCTCCGGCCAGTGCCTCGCCGAGTACACGATTCCGGTGCTCGCGAATGACTCGGATCCCGACGGCGACGCGATCCGCGTCATCACCGTCGGCGCGATCGCCGGCGCGACGGCGACCGCGAACGCCAACGGCACCGTCACGGTGCGCCCGACAGCCGGATCGACCTTCTGCACGAGCGGCGGGCAGTTCAGCTACACGATCTCGGATCCCGCGGGACTCACGTCGACCGCGATCGTGCGGATCGAGATCGCGAACGGGCCGCCCGACGCGCAGGACGATGCGGCGACGACGCGGATCGCCACGCCGGTCGTCATCAACGTGCTCGCGAACGACCGCGATCCGGACGGCGACCCGATCACGATCACGCAGGTCGGAACGCCCGCGAACGGCACCGCGGTGCTCGGCACGGCCGGGAATGTCACGTACACGCCGAGCGCGGGATTCGTCGGCACCGACACGTTCACGTACCGGATCAGCGACGGGCGCGGCGGCACCGACGAGGCGCGCGTGACGGTGACGGTCACTGCGATCAACCCGGGCAACCGCCCGCCGGTCGCGGTCGACGACAGCTACACGGTCCTCGGCGCAATCCCGACGATCCTGTTCGTGCTCGTGAACGATTCGGACCCCGACGGCGACGCGATCGAGATCGTCTCGATCACGCAGCCGACCAATGGTGTCGCGAACATCGTCGGCAACGGCACGATCCGCTATCGCTCGAACCCGGGCTACTGCGGCCCCGACACGTTCACGTACACGATCCGCGACCCATCGGGCTTGACCTCGACCGCCACGGTCCGGATCGAGGTCGTCGACTGAGGCACAGCCGGTCGGGAATCCCGCGCACCGGGATTCCCGACCATCATCGCCCTCGCTTCCAGAATCACTGTAGGAGGGGCCTCAGCCCCGACAGCCCGGCTGCGACCGCGCCCGAAGCCGCTGCAGCTACCGCCCGAGCATCCGCGCCACCACCGGCTCCGCCGCCTCCGCCCAGAGCGCGTACTGCACCCCCGAAGGATGCAAGCCATCCCCGGCGAGCATCGCAGCCCCCGAGCCCGGCTCGCGCGAGATCCCCGTGATGTCGACGAACGCAACGCCGCGCGCCGCCGCGATCTCGCGCGCGGCTTCGTTGTACGCATCGAGCTCGCGCGCGATGACCGCCGCATCGCGGCCGCCGTTGCGCGCAAACGGCGTCACGCCCCAGTCGGGAATCGACAGCACGAACACGCGCTTCGCATCGCCGCCCGCGAAAGCGATCGCGCGCTCGAGCAGCCGGGCGAACTCGTCGCGGTAGTCCGCGACGCTGCGTCCGCGATACTGGTTGTTGACGCCGATCAGCAGCGAAACGAGCCCGTAGCACGGCTCGAGCGCCGCGGCATCGATCGCGTCCGAGAGCTCGTCGGTCGTCCAGCCCGTACGCGCGACGATGCGCGGCGGTGCGAGCTCGACGCCGCGCGCGCGCAGCCGCGCCGCGAGCTGCACCGGCCAGCGCAGCGACTCGTCGACGCTCTCGCCGATCGTGTACGAGTCGCCGAGCGCGAGGTAGCTCGTCGGATCAGCCGGTGACGTCATCGCAAGGCCGAGCAGCACCGTCAGGAGCATGCGCGATCCGAGGCCGGGCGCGCGAACGATTCAGCTCGCGCCGGGCCGCGGGCCACTACGCGACCTGCCGCGAGCGCGCCATCGAGCCGACCACGCGCTCGATCCGCTCGAACACCTCGGCGACGCGCGCGGGCTCGGGCAACAGCGTGATGCGGAAGTGGTTGCGGTACGGCACGTTGAAGCCCGAGCCCGGCGTCACGAGGACCGACTCGCACTCGAGCAGCTCGAGCGCGAAGCGCGCGTCGTCGAACCCCGGCACGCGCCGCGGATCGACGCCCGGAAAAGCGTAAATCGCGCCGCGCGGCGGCACGAGCGAGAGGAACTCGCTGCGCCGGCATGCCGCGATGACGGCTGCGCGGGTTTCGAACAGGCGCCCGCCCGGCGACGTCAGCGCGCGGATCGTCGCGTCGCCGTTGAGCGCGGGCACGATCGCATGCTGTGCCGGCACGTTCGAGCACAGCCGCATCGACGCGAGCAGCTCGAGCGCCTGGCGGTATTCGCGCGCCTGCGCGATCGCGCCCGAGAGCGACACCCAGCCGACGCGCCAGCCGCACGCGCGATGCACCTTCGACAGCCCGCCGTACGTCAGGCACAGCACATCGGGCGCGAGCGACGCGAGCGGCACGTACGCCGCGTCGTCGTAGACGATCTCGTCGTAGATCTCGTCGGCCATCAGCACGAGCCGATGTCGCGCCGCGACGCGCGCGAGCGCGGCGAGTGTTTCGCGCGGGTACACCGCGCCGCTCGGATTGTTCGGCGAAATCACGACGAGCGCGCGCGTGCGCGGCGTGACGAGCGCCTCGACCTCGTCGGGATCCGGCACGAATCCGGCGGTTGCGTGGCAGGGATAGTGCACCGCACGCGCGCCGTTCAAGGTCGTGCTCGCGGTCCACAGCGGATAGTCGGGCGACGGCACCAGAACCTCGTCGCCGTCGTCGAGCAGGGCTCGCAGCGACAGGTCGATCAGCTCCGAGACGCCGTTGCCGACGAACACGTTGGCGGCATCGGCGCCCGCGGCGCCGCGCGCGCGCTCGCGCGCGGCGATCGCCTCGCGCGCGGCCGCGAGCCCCTGCTGGTGCGCGTACGCATCGCTCGCGGCGAGGTTGCCGAGCACGGCGGCGCGCAGGTGCGGCGGCGTGTCGAATCCGAACGCGCCGGGATTGCCGATGTTGAGCTTGACGATTTCGCGGCCATCGGCCTCGAGCTCGTGGGCGCGGCGCGCGAGCGCGCCACGGATCTCGTAGCGCACCGCTTCGAGGCGCCGGGCGACCGGCGCGTTGTGCTGTGACATTCCGGGAAGCTTCTTGTTTGTCGGAACTTCCATCGTAGCCGAGCGTCGAAGCGCCGCGAAAACGCCATGCATGCGTCAGCAAATCGCCATTGGTCATGCGCAACCATCCCGGAGGTCACTGCATCTTCTGGCAGACGCAATCGACCGCGCGACGCGTCACTGTCACCCCGCAGGAGTTGGAGCCCACCCCGACCCCATCCCGGGGGGATCGAAGCGGTTTCGACCCCTCCACGACTTCCGGCACAGAGACACCGGGTATGTCGGTGTTATAGTGACCTACAACACCGAAGGAGAGATCCGATGAAGAATTCATTCGAACAACTGCTGTACGGCGCGCTGATGGACGTGATGGACGCTGCCTGGAAAGCGGCCGACGCCGCGAACACCCCTGTCGAAGAGCCGATTTCCGAGGCGGCTTGATGCGCAAGCTACTGATCCCGCTCGGTTTGCTTTCGCTCGCCTGCGCGGTCGGTGTATCCGGCTGCAGCGGCGAAGCCAAATCGAAGACCGTGACCGACAAGCCGGAGACCCCGGCCGCCCCGGTCGAGGTCGCCTCGGTGACGACCGGCGCGCTCGAGCCGACCTACGCGGCGACCGCATCGCTCGAGGCCGTGCGCGAAGCCGTCGTGCGGGCCGAGATGCCGGGCGAGATCCTCAAGATCCTCGTCGAAGAAGGCGACCGCGTCACGGCGGGCCAGCTGCTTGCGCAACTCGACGATGCACGCGTCCGGCTCGAGCTCAAGCAGGTCGCCACCGTCGCCGATCGCCTCAAGCACGAGGCCGCGCGCAGCGAAAAGCTGCTCGAGCGTCAGATGATCAGCCGCGAGGCGTACGACCGCGCGCGCTACGAGCGCGATACCCAGAATGCAGCGGTCGCGATCGTGCGGCACACGCTCGACCAGGGCGCCATTCGCGCGCCGTACGCCGGCATCGTGACGCGCCGCCACGTCAAGGAAGGCCAGTGGCTCGCGCTTCAGCAGCCGGCATTCGAGATCGCCGACTTCACCGAGCTGCAGGCGCGCCTCGACGTGCCGGAAAAGCAGGCGATGATGCTCGAGTCGGGCCAGCCCGTGCGCTTCGTCGCCGATGCGCTCGGCGGTCGTGAATTCACCGGCCGCGTCGAGCGCACGAGCCCCGTCGTCGACCGCGCGTCCGGTACCGTCGGCGTGACACTCGCGCTCGACAACGACGACCTCGCGCTGCGCCCGGGCATGTTCGTGCGCGTGGGGGTCAGCTTCGACCAGATCGCTGCAGCGACGCTCGTGCCGAAGGCCGCCGTCATCGCCGACGCGCAGCGCAACCGCGTGTTCGT
>DATLNY010000355.1:0-17031 GCA_035536495.1 Candidatus Saccharimonadia bacterium
CGAGTTCGTGCCGGGCAAGTACGACGAGAACGGCAAGTGGATGGACGGCTGGGAGAGTCGGCGAAAGCGCGTTCCCGGCCACGACTGGTGCGTCGTGCGGCTCGCGCGGCCCGCCCGCGTGCACGGCTTCGACCTCGACACGACGCACTTCACCGGCAACTATCCGCCGGCCGCGTCGATCGAGGGCTGCGACCGCGCAAGCGGCGATCCCAGCGGCGGGAGCGTCTGGTTCCCGCTGCTCGACTCGGTCGATCTCGCAGGCAACCGGCACCACTACTTCGCGGCTGCGACCGCGCCGCGCGTCTCGCACGTGCGCGTCAACATCTACCCCGACGGCGGGCTCGCGCGACTGCGCGTCTACGCGACGCCCGAGCTCGACGGGGCCGCCACCGACGCGGAGGGCCGGCACGACCTCGCGGCCGCATTGAACGGCGGCACGATCGTCGCGGCGAACAACGAGCATTTCGGCGCGGCGTCGGCGTTGCTGCTGCCGGGGCGCGGCGTCGACATGGGCGACGGCTGGGAAACACGCCGGCGCCGCGAGCCAGGCCACGACTGGTGCATCGTCGCGCTCGCGCGCGCAGGCTCGATCGAGGCGATCGAAGTCGATACGGCGCACTTCAAGGGCAACTTCCCCGATCGCTGCTCGATCCAGGCCGCGCGCGTCGCCGGCGGTACGCCGGCTTCGCTCGTGACGCAATCGATGTACTGGCCGCTGCTGTTGCCGGAGCAGAAGCTGTCGATGGACCGGCAGCACGAGTTCCGCGCGGAGATCGTGCCGCACGAGCCCGTCACGCACGTTCGCTTCAACATCGTGCCCGACGGCGGCGTGTCTCGGTTGCGCCTGTTCGGCCGCGCGCGCTGAACGCGCTGCCGACGCTGCACGTCGAGCCGCTGACGCGCGCTGAGTTCGCGCCGTTCGGCGACGTGATCGAGCCCGCGGCCGCGCGCGAGGTCGTCAAGATCAACGACGGCACCGCGACGCGCTTCGACGACCTCGCGCGTGTCGATTGCGGCGAGGCCGGCGGTCGCCCGATCCTCAGCATCTTCCGCGCCGCGCCGCGTCCGCTGCCGTTCGTCGTCGCGATGCTCGAGCGGCACCCGCTCGGCAGCCAGGCGTTCGTTCCGCTCGGTCCCGCGCCGTACCTCGTCGTGGTTGCACCCGATCCGGACGGGGCGCCGCGCGCATTCCTCGCAGCAGAGGGGCAGGGCGTCAACTTCCACCGCGGCACGTGGCACCACCCGTTGATCGCGCTCTCGCAGTCGAGCGATTTCCTCGTGATCGACCGCGGCGGCCCGGGCGCGAACTGCGACGAACGGCCCGTTCGCGCGTGCCTCATCACCTCGGACGCGGTCGCCGCGCTCGCGCTGCCATCGCTGCATCCGGGCGGATGAAGCTTGGCCCCGCGCTCGCGGCTCGCTAGAGTCGCTGCGGGCCTTGCACCGGGGAACGAACATGTCGATCCAACCGCCGCCACTGCCGGCGCTCAATCCGTACGCGGCACCGGAGTCGCGCGTCGACGACCTACCGACCGGCGAGCTGCAGCTCGCGGGCCGGGGCACACGCCTGCTCGCCGCAATCGTCGACGCGCTGATCTTCTCGATCCCGTATTACCTTGCGTTGATGTTCCTGCTGCCCGGGATGATGGGCGTGCAGGAGGCGATCACGGACGTGCCGTACGGCCCGCTGCTCGGTTTCGTCGGGGCGGCCGGGCTGCTCGCGCTGATCGTCGCGAACGGCGTGCTCCTGCATCGGCACGGGCAGACGATCGCGAAGCGGCTGTTCAAGATCCGGGTCGTGCGCAGCGACGGCGATCGTTGCAGCCTTCCGCGCATCATCTTCGCGCGCTGGCTGCCGGTGACCCTGCTCTCGATGATCCCGCTGATCGGCCTGGTCGTGGCGCTGGTCGATTCGCTGCTGATCTTCCGTGCCGACCACCGCTGCATGCACGACCACATCGCCGACACGATCGTCGTCAACGCGTAGCCGCACGCCGGCGATGATCGACACGCTTGCGCTGGTGGAGACGCCGGAGGGCATTTCCCTGCGACTGCGCGCGGCGGGCGTCATGCCGCGCGCTGCCGCGTGGGCGCTCGACGTCGCGATCCGGCTCTCGGTCCTGATCGGCCTCGGGATGCTGTTCACGCTGCTCGGCGAAGCCGGCGGCGGCGCGTACCTGCTCGGGCTGTTCTGCGTCGTGTGGGGCTATCCGGTCGCGTTCGAGGTGCTGCGCGACGGGCAGACGCCCGGAAAGCAGATCGTCGGCCTGAGGGTCGTGCACGCGAACGGCACGCCGGTCGGCTGGCTCGCGTCGGTCGTGCGCAACCTCATGCGCACGGTCGACATGCTGCCGTTCGGCTACGGCATCGGCGTCGTCGCTGGCCTCGTCGATCGGCGCGGGCGCCGGCTCGGCGACATCGTCGCGGGCACGCTGGTCGTGCACGCCGACGCGACGCGCGCCGCGATCGCGGCGCCGAGCGTTCCGGTCATCGACCTCGTGCAGCCGCTGAGCGCCGGCGAGCGTTCTGCGCTCGTCGCGTTCGCCGAACGGGCGCCCAGCCTCACGCCGGAGCGGCAGGGCGAGCTCGCGAGCCTGCTGCCGATGCTGACGAACGCGCACGGCGCGATCGCGGTGCAGCGCCTTCTCGGGATCGCAGCCGGCATCCTCGGACGACGGTGAGGCAGGACGACTTCCAGCGCCGGCACGAAGCGGAGTGGGCCGCGCTCGACGAATGGCTCGCCTTGCGTTCGCGGCCGTCGCGCAAGCTGCGCTCGCAGGACGCCGAGGCGGCGTTCGGGGACCTCGAGTTCGCGCGCGCCTACCGGCGCGTCTGCCAGCAGCTCGCGATCGCGGAGCGGCGCGGCTACAGCGGCGTCGTGCTCGAGCGCCTGCGCATGCTCGTGCATCGCGGGCACCTCGTCCTCTACCGGCCGCCCGCGCTGCGGCTGCAGGCGGCGCTTTCGTTCGTCGCCTCGGGGTTTCCGCGGCTCGTGCGCGCGGAATGGCGAGCGATGGCGATATCCGCGCTGCTGCTGTTCGCGCCGATGCTCGCGATGATCGCGCTGCTGCAGTGGCGGCCCGAGCTGGTCGGCAGCGTGTTCGAGCCCGCGCAGCTCGCCGAGCTCGAAGGCATGTACGACCCCGATGCGCCGCACGGCAAGCTCGGTCGCGAAAGCGGCAGCGACCTCAGGATGTTCGGCTACTACGTCTACAACAACGTCAGCATCGGCTTCCGCACGTATGCGAGCGGCCTGCTCGCGGGGATCGGCCCGGTCTTCGTGCTGATGATGAACGGCACGCTGATCGGAACCGCGGCGGGGCATCTCACCGCGATCGGCCACGGCGGGCCGTTCTGGCGCTTCGTCGTCGGACATTCGGCGCCCGAGCTGCTCGCGATCGTGATCGCCGGCGGCGCGGGGCTCGGGCTTGGCATGGCGCTGCTCGCGCCGGGGCGCCTGACGCGCAGCCGCGCGCTCGCGCAGGCCGGCGCGGTCGGTGCGAAGCTCGTGCTCGGCGCGTTCGCGATGCTGATGTTCGCGGCATTCATCGAGGCGTACTGGTCCTCGATCGGCTCGCTGCCCGACAGCGTGAAGTTCGGATCCGGCGCGCTGATCTGGCTCGCGATGCTCGGCTGGCTCGCGCTCGGCGGACGCACGCGCTGATGCGCCTCGACGCGATCACCGTCGCGTTGCGCGCGCGCCCGAACTGGGAATCGGTCGACCTCGGCGTCGCGCTCGCGCGCGAGCATGCCGCGCGGATCTGGCCCGCCTGGATCGCGGTGACGCTGCCGGTCGCGCTCGTGGCGAGCGCGATCGGGCTCGCGCTCGACGCGGTCTGGGTCGGCGGCCTGCTGCTGTGGTGGCTGAAACCGTGGTTCGACCGGATCCCGCTGCACGTCATGTCGCACGCGGTGTTCGGCGTCGTGCCGAGCGTGCGTGAAACGATCGCCGCGCAGTGGCGCATGCCGTGGCGCGCGATGCTCGGCTGGCTGACCTGGCGCCGCCTGCATCCCGGCCGCGCGTTGCTGCTGCCGGTCGACCTGCTCGAGGGCGCGCGCGGCGCGCGGCGATCCGAGCGCGTGCGCGTGCTGTCGCGCGGTCCCGGCGGCACGAGCGCGTTGCTGACGGTCGTCTGCGTGCACGTCGAATCGATGCTCGCGATCTCGTGCGTCGGGGTCGTGCTGTTGTTCGTTCCCGTCGAGTTCCTCGACGAGTCGGCCAAGGCGATGTGGCGAACGCTGGTCGAGGACCCGCCGCGCTGGGCGCAGGTCCTGCTGAACCTCGACTGGTGGCTCGCGATGACGCTGGTCGAGCCGTTCTACGTCGGCGCGGGTTTCGGGCTGTACCTCGATCGCCGCACCGAGCTCGAGGCCTGGGACATCGAGCTGTCGTTCCGCAAGCTCGCGCAAAGGCTGTCGCAGGGGTTCGCCGTACTGCTCGTGCTTGTTGCCGCGTGTGCGCCCCTCGCGGCCGGCGCCGCTTCCGCGCCCTCGCAACCGGTCGCCGCGGCGGTCGCGAAGGCGCCGCCGGCGCCGTCTCTCGCGGCGCTGCTCGAAAGACCCGTGCCGCCCGGCGGCGACGAGTTCGCGGACGCGGTTGCTGAGACGTACCTCGACCCTGCGCTCGATCCGAAGCGGAGCGTGTACGTCTGGGAGCCGCGCGGCAAGCGCGGAAACGACACGGCGGCACGGACGCCCGCGTGGCTGAGCGCCCTGGCGGGCACGTTTGCGCTGCTCGCGGAATACGGATTGTGGCTGCTCGTGGCCATCGCGCTGCTGCTGCTTGCGTGGCGACGCGAATCGTGGCTGTCGCCGGTCCGTCGCATGCTCGCGCGCGCACCGGCGCCTGTGCCGACATTCGACGCGATTCCTGGGCCCGAGCCGACGGTCGACGATCCGGTCGCGCGCGTGCGGGAGCTCATGGACGCCGGCCAGCCGCGGGCCGCGCTCGCGCTGCTGTACCGCAGCACGGTCGTGCGCCTCGCCGAGCGGCTCGGCTCGCCGCTTCCGCCCGGCGCCACGGAGCGCGATTGCATCGTGCGTGCGCGCGGGCTCGGCGACGGCATCGCGGTGCAGAACCTCACGCGGCTCGTCGCGGCGTGGCGCGCCGCAGCGTACGGCGGCCGGCTGCCGCCGCGCGACGAGCTCGACGCGCTGCTCGCGGACTGGCCTGCGGCCTGGCCGGGAACGCGGTGATGCGGCGCAACCCCGCGATCGCGACGCTCCTCGTCGTCCTGCTCGCGCTCGCCGTGACGGCGTGGCTCGCGACCCACGACCGGGTTGCACGCGAGGTCGAAGTGCCGCTGCGCGGTGAGCCCGGCTACAACGCGTACTACGCGCTCGAGCGCGCGCTGCGCGCGAGCGGCCACGCGGCGAGCTCGCGCGGCACGCTGTTGTCGGCGGCGACGCCGTTCGAGCCGGGCGACGTGCTGGTGCTCGGTCCCGCGGTGACGAGCGTCGGCCGGCACGACGCGGAACGACTGCTCGACGCGGTCGAGCGCGGCGCGCACCTCGTGCTCGAGCTTCCCCGCGCCGGTGACGAAGGCGCGTTGCTCGAGGCGCTCGAGATCGCAGTCGTCGCGCACGTCGACTGCCTCGAATGGCAGGACACACCGGGCGGTCCCCCGGCCAGCATCTGCACCTCGCACCGCTTCCACGCCGACCCCGAGCCCTACGACTGGCTCAAGGGGGACGCGGACGACGGCTACGTCTTCGGGCAGCGCGCGTATGGCGAGGGCAGCGTCGTGATCGCGAGCGAGCTCGACGCCCTCGAAAACGGCGCCCTGCGCGCACCGGCCAACCGGGCGCTCGCGTGGCAGCTGCTCGGACCGGTGCTTGGGCACGGACGCGTGCACCTCGTCTACGCGACCGACGTCGTGCCGCTGTACGTCCTCGTTGCAAGGCACGGCTGGCCGATCGTCGTGCCACTCGCGCTCGCGCTGCTCGCGTGGCTTGCAGCGCGTGCCGTGCGATTCGGCCCGGTCGTGGCCGGTGGCACCACGCCTCGCCGCGCGTTGCTCGATCACGTGCGCGCCGCCGGCGTGCTCGCGTTCCAGCGCGGCCGTGCCGCAGCGCTGCATGCGTCGGTCCGGCGCGCGACGCTCGCGCGCCTCGGCCGCGTCGATCCTGCGCTGGCCGAGCTGTCGGGCGAGCCGCTCGTCCTCGCGCTCGCGCAGCGCCACGGCCGCCCGGCCGCCGCGATCCGCCACGCACTCGAGCCGACCGAGATCACGCGCCCGCGTGCGTTCGTCGCGGCGATCCGAACGCTCGTCGAACTGAAGGAAGGAAAATGAACGACCAGGCTCCGCAGGCGATCACGGGCGTCGAGCTCACGCAGGCCTGCGATGCGATCCGCGGCGAGATTTCCCGCGCGTTCGTCGGGCAGCGCGACGTGCTCGACCAGCTGCTCGTCGCGCTGCTCGCGGGCGGCCACGTGCTCGTCGAGGGCGTGCCCGGGCTCGGCAAGACGCTGCTCGTGCGCGCGCTCGCCGCCGCGATGAAGTCGAGCTTCGCGCGCGTGCAGTTCACGCCGGACCTCATGCCTAGCGACGTGACCGGGCATGCGTTCTACGACCCGAAGACCGAAGGATTCCGGATCCGGCGCGGGCCGGTGTTCGCGAACCTCCTGCTCGCCGACGAGATCAATCGCGCGCCGGCGAAGACGCAGGCGGCGCTGCTCGAGGCGATGCAGGAGCAGCAGGTCACGATCGAGGCGCGCAGCCTGCCGCTGCCGGCGCCGTTCATGACGGTCGCGACGCAGAATCCGATCGAGCAGGAAGGGACGTATCCGCTGCCCGAGGCGCAGCTCGACCGCTTCATGCTGAAGCTGCTGATCGACTACCCACCGGTCGCGGAGGAAGTCGCGATGGTGACGACGGTCACCGGGGGCCGCGCCGCGAACCAGTTCGATCTCGGCGACATCCGCGCGGTCACGACGCCGGAGGAGCTCGTGCGGATGCAGCTCGGCACCGCGCTGGTCCGCGTCGATCCGGTGGTTGTCGACTATGCGGTGCGTCTCGCGCGCGCGACGCGCGAGTTCCCCGGCCTGACGATGGGCGCCGGGCCACGCGGCAGCATCGCGCTCGTGCGCGCAGCGCGCGCCTGCGCGGTGCTCGACGGGCGCGACTTCGTGACGCCCGACGACATCGGCGCGATCGCGAAGCCCGCGTTGCGGCACCGCGTCGCGCTCGGGCCCGAGCTGCAGATCGAGGGCCGCAGGATCGACGACGTGCTCGCGGTCGTGCTCGCGAAGGTCGAGGCGCCACGGAAGTGAGACCCGCCGGGCCGCTCGTCACGGCGCTCGTCGCATCGGCGATCCTCGGGTCGCTCGTCGTCGCGGGCATCGTCGGCGTCGCGGCGGACGCCGCGTTCGCCGCGGCGCTCGCGCTGGTCGCGCTCCTCGATGGCGCGCAGGTGCGAAGCGTCGCGCTGCCGCGCGCGACGCGCGACCTGCCTTCGACCGCGGCGCTCGGGATCGAGCGCGTCGTGACGGTGCGGCTGCGCCACGACGCGCGCTCGCCGCTCGCGCTCGACCTGCACGACCTGCACCCGGCGGAATGGCCGTCCGCCGACCTGCCGCGCCGCGTCGTCGTTCCGGCCGGGCGCGAGGCGCTCGTGCCGTATCGGCTGACGCCGATCGCGCGCGGCGTGTTCAGATTCGAGGCGTGCGAGCTGATGCTGCGCTCGCCGCTGCGGCTGTGGCGGCGCAGGCTGACGGTTCCGTGTGCGCAGACCCTGCGCGTGTTCCCGAACTTCGCACCGCTCGCCCAGCTCGCCCTCGTCGGCGCCGAGCAGGCCTCGCGCGTCATCGGCGCGCACCTGCGACGAAGGCGCGGCGAAGGCACGGAGTTCCACCAGTTGCGCGAATACCGCACCGGCGACGCGCTGCGCCAGATCGACTGGAAGGCGACCGGGCGCGTGCGCAAGCTGATCTCGCGCGACTACCACGACGAGCGCAACCAGCAGGTCGTGCTGGTGCTCGACACCGGTCGCCGCATGGCGGCGCGCGACGCGACGTACGCGCATTTCGACCACGTGCTCAACGCGCTGCTGATGGTCGCGTACATCGCGCTGCGGCGCGGCGACGCGGTAGGGCTGCTCGCGATCGGCGGCGAGTCGCGGTTCGTGCCGCCGCGCCGGGGTCCCGCGACGATCCACCGCCTGCTCGAGGCGGTGTTCGACCTCGCGCCACGGCCGGTCGCGACAGACTACCTCGAGGCTGCGACGCAACTCGCGATCCGGCAGTCGCGGCGCGCGCTGGTGCTGATTGCGACGAACGTGCGCGACGACGACGTCGAGGACCTGCTGCTCGCGACGCGCCAGCTGCAGCGCCGGCACCTCGTCTGCGTCGCGAGCCTGCGCGAGGAAGCGCTCGACGAGGCCCGCGTGCAGCCGGTCCGGACGCTGGCCGACGCGACGACCGCCGGAGCGCTCGCGCGCTACCTCGACGATCGCAGCCGCGCGCACGCTGCGCTGCGCGCCGAGGGCGTGCCGGTGCTCGACGTCACGAGCAGGCAGTTCCCGGGCGCGCTCGTCGATTACTATCTCGCGGTCAAGCGCGCCGCGATGCTCTGAACGGTCCGCAGCTCGAGGAGAACACGAATGGCAACGGGATGGTTCTACGCCGACGCACAGCACCGGCAGCAGGGACCCGTCGATGCGGGCCTGCTGCGGCGCTATCACGAACGAGGCGAGGTGACGCGCGAGACGCTGGTGTGGCGCGAGGGCATGCAGGGATGGGCGCCGTTCGCCTCCGTCGCGGCCGAGCTCGGCGTCGAGCTTGCACCGTCGGCGGCGACGCAGGCGCATCCGGCCGCGAGACGACGCGTCGCGATCGCGCCGTCGAAGTCGAGCAACGTCGCGGTGATCATCGCCGTCGTGGCGGTCGGCCTGCTGTTCGTGCTCGGCATCTTCGCGGCGATCGCGATACCCGCGTACCAGGACTACGTCACGCGCGCAAAGGTGGCGGAAGCGTATAACGCGATCGCGCCGCTGCGACTCGCGGTCAGCGAGCACGTGCTCGAGCACGGTTCATGTCCTGCGAACGGCGACGGCGACATCGGCACGCCCTCGTCGTACGCGGGCGCGAACGTCGCCGCGGTCCACGTCGGCGCGCTCGAGGACGGAAGCTGCGCGATCCGCATCGTGCTCGCCGGTATTGCGGTGCGCGACGCGCGCGACGCCGAGATCGTCGCGACGTTCGACGCGGAGCAGGGTTGGCGGCACAGCAGCACGATCGACCCGCGCTATCTGCCGGTGACGCTGCGCGGATCCACGGGCGGCTGACTCGCCGCGAAGCTCACTGCGGCGGCGGCTGCGCCGCGTACCACCGGCCGATCGCGGCGCGACCTTCCTCGCTCAGGTTCGTCATGTTGCCCGGCGGCATCGTGCGCAGCACGACGGTGTGCTGGTGGATCGACGCAGCGGCGCGCTCGATCTGCGCGTGCGTCTCGAGCGTCAGCGCCTTCGGCGCGGCGGGCAGCAGGTTCGGGCGCGTGCCGTGGCACGCGATCGAGCAGTGGCGCGAGATCAGCGGCTTGATCTGCGCAGTCGTCGGCGTGGGTCCCCAGGGATCGGCGACCGCGGCATCGGCCGCTTCCGCCTCGGCGGCGTCGCGCGGATCCCCGCGCGGCGCGAGCCATGCGAACGCGACGGCGAGCAGCGCGCCGCCTGCGCCGAGCAGCCACCACGCGCGTCCGCCGCCGTGCCAGAGCACGAAGAACTGGCGGATCAGCGCACCGGCCGCCATGAACAGCGCGAGCACGAGCCAGCTCTGCGGGTGGGCATACGCGGTCGCGAAGTGGATGCTCAGCATCGCGAACACGACCGGCAGCGTGAAGTACGTGTTGTGCACCGAGCGCTGCTTGCCGCGCCGGCCGTGGATCGGATCGGGCGTCTCGCCGCGCGCGAGCGAATCGACCATGCGCTTCTGCCCGGGAATGATCACGAAGAACACGTTCGCCGACATGATCGTCGCGAGCGTCGCGCCGACGATCAGGAACGCGGCGCGACCCGCGAACAGATGCGTCGCCGCGTACGCGAGCGCGAGCACGAGCACGGCGACGAGCGCGCCGAGCAGCGCGTCGCGGAAGCCCACGACGCGACAGAGGCCGTCGTAGGCGACCCAGCCGAGCAGGGGGATCGCGAGCGCGAGCCCGATCGCCTGGGCCGGCGATAGCGCCGCGACCGCCGGATCGATCAGGTAAACCTGCGGCGAATGCAGATAGAGCAGCGCGAACAGCGCAAAGCCCGACAGCCAGGTCGTGTACGACTTCCACTTCGACCAGTGCAGTGCTTCGGGCATCGCGGGCGGGGCCGCGAGGTACTTCTGCTTGTGGTAGAAGCCGCCGCCGTGCACCGACCACAGCTCGCCGTGCACGCCGGGCGAACCCTGCTTCGGCGGCGTCAGCGCGCGGTCGAGCATGACGAAGTAGAACGACTCGCCGATCCACGCGATCGCCGCGACGAGGTGCAGCACGCGCAGCAGGAATCCCGCGCTTTCGAGCAGGAAGCCGGTCACGTCAGCTGCCGCGGTAGGTCGAGTAGCCGTACGGCGACACGAGGAGCGGCACGTGGTAGCTCGCGCCGGCGTCCGAAATGCCGAAGCGCAGCGTCACGACGTCGATGAACCGCGGTGCCGGGATGTCGAGCCCGAGCGACGCGAAGTAGTCGCCGACGTGGAAGTCGAGCTCGTAGACGCCCGCCGGCATCGCGTCTCCTTCGAGCAGCGGCGTGTCGCAGCGGCCGTCGGCGTTCGTGACGCGGCGTCCGAGCGTTTCGCGCCGGCCTGCCTCGCCGCGATAGAGCTCGATGACGATGCCGGCACCGGGCCGGCCGTGCGCGGTATCGAGGACATGCGTCGTGAGCTTTCCCATGCCGCGATAGTGACTTCCGCGGCCGCGCCTGTCACGTCGTCGCAGCCGCACGGGGTCGCGGCATCACTGCGATAATGCCTGCATGACGGGCAATCCCACGTTCCGGCTCAACGGCGCCGAAGTGTCGCTTGCGGGCGCAGACGCGACCGAGTCGCTGCTGCGCTGGCTCAAGCGCCAGCGGCTGACCGGCACGAAGGAAGGCTGCGCGGACGGCGACTGCGGCGCGTGCACGGTCGCGTTCGTCGCGCACGACGACCGCGGCGCGGCGCGCTACGAGGCCGTCAACAGCTGCCTCGTGCCGGTCGGGGCGATCTCCGGCCGCGAGGTCGTGACGGTCGAGGCACTCGCGGACGGTGACGCGCTGCACCCCGTCCAGCAGGCGCTCGTCGACTGCGCGGGATCGCAGTGCGGCTACTGCACCCCGGGATTCGTCATGAGCCTGTTCGCGGCGTATTACGACCGCGCGCTCGACGATGGCGCGACCGAGGGCAACCTCTGCCGCTGCACGGGCTACAAGCCGATCCGCGAGGCGACGGCGCGGCTCGACGCCGCGCCGCCGCGGCAGGATCGCTTTCGCGACGCGCTCGACGCCGCGCGCCCGGCTGCCGCGCGCGCCGCGGTCGGTGCGTTCCAGCACCCGGCGACGATCGGCGAAGCGCTCGCGTTGCGCCGCGAGAATCCCGACGCTGCGTGGATCTGCGGCGGGACCGACATCGGCGTCGCGCTGAGCCACGGGCTGCCGGTCGCGCCGGCATTCATCGCGCTCGACGGCATCGATGCGCTCCATGCGCTCGAGATATTCGACGAGGCCGTGCGGATCGGCGCCGCGGTTCCGCTCGCGACGCTCGAGGCGCGGCTCGCGGGCATGTTCGCGGCGCTCGACCAGATGCTGCCGTGGTTCGCGGCGCGCCAGGTCCGCAACCGCGCGACATTCGGCGGCAACCTGGGCACCGCGTCGCCGATCGGCGACCTGCTGCCGATCCTGCTCGCGCTCGATGCGCGGATCGAGCTCGAGGGTCCGACCGGCGCTCGCGCGCTCGCGGCCGACGGCTATTTCCTCGACTATCGGAAGACCGCGCGAGCCCCGGACGAGCTCGTCGTTGCGGTCGTGCTGCCGCGGCGCGGCGGAATCCAGGCTGCATACAAGGTCGCGAAGCGGCAAACCGACGACATCAGCATCGTCGCGGCGGCGTTCGCGCTCGAGCTCGATGAAGCGCGCCGCGTGACGCGCGCGCGCTTGGCCTACGGCGGCGTCGCCGCAACACCGAGGCGCGCGACGCGTGCCGAGGCGATGCTCGTCGGCGAGCCCTTCACGCCAGCAACGGCGGCGCGGCTCGTGCCGGCGCTCGAGGACGAGTTCGCACCGATCGACGACCACCGCGCGGGCGCTGCGTACCGCCGCGCGCTCGCGGGCAGCCTCTTCGCGAAGTTCGTCGCGGAGCACGCACGATGAGCCTTCGGCACGAGAGCGCGGTTGGCCACGTGACGGGCCGCGCGCGCTACACCGACGAACAGCACGAGCCCTCCGGCCTGCTGAGCGTCTGGCCCGTGCAGGCGCCGCACGCGCACGCGCGGATCGTCTCGATCGACGCGAGCAGGGCGGCTGCGATTCCCGGCGTGCGCGCCGTGCTGACCGCCGCCGACGTGCCGGGCGAGAACGACTCCGGGCCGATCCGCCACGACGAGCCGCTGATCCCGGCCGAGCGCGTCGAATTCCATGGACAGGCCGTCGCGTGGGTCGTCGCCGTCGACGAGGCCGCTGCACGCGCGGCCGCCGGGACGGTCGAGGTCGCGTACGAGCCGCTGCCCGCGATCCTGACGATCGACGACGCGATCGCCGCCGGCGCGTTCCTCGCCGCGCCCGCGCGCGTCGCGCGCGGCGATGCGGCCGGCGCGCTCGCGCGCGCGCCGCATCGCGTCTCGGGCGAGGTGCGCAGCGGCGGCCAGGACCACTTCTACCTCGAAACGCAGGCGAGCTGGGTGTCGGTCGACACGGAGGGCGTCGTGCAGGTCACGTCGTCGACGCAGCATCCGACCGAGACGCAGATCATCGTCGCGCGCGTGCTCGCGATTCCCGCGCATCGGGTCGTCTGCCGATCGCTGAGGATGGGCGGCGGCTTCGGCGGCAAGGAGACGCAGGCCAATCCGTATGCGGCGATCGCGGCACTCGCAGCCTGGAAGACCGGCGCACCGGTCCGGATCAAGCTCGCGCGATCGCTGGACATGCAGATGACCGGCAAGCGCCATCCGTTCCTCGCACGTTACGAAGCCGGCTTCGACGCGCGTGGCGTGCTCGAGGCACTCGTCGTGCGGCTCTACGTCGACGCCGGCTGGAGCACCGACCTGTCGCCGCCGGTGCTGATGCGCGCGATGGTCCACGTCGACAACGCGTACTTCACGCCGAACGTCGAGGTGACGGGCTGGCTCGCGCGGACGAACCTCGCCTCGAACACCGCGTTCCGCGGATTCGGCGGTCCGCAGGGGATGCTCGTCGGCGAGGAAATCATCGATCGCGTCGCGCGCGCGCTCGGCCTCGCGCCCGACCTCGTGCGCGAACGCAACTTCTACCGGTCGGGCGAGGCGCCCGACCGCAACACGACGCACTACGGCCAGCCCGTCGTCGACAATCACATCGCGGAGCTCTGGCACGTGCTCAAGCGCGACAGCGACTTCGCGGCGCGGCGCGCGGCGATCGATGCCTGGAACGCCGCGCACGCGGACGCGAAGCGCGGCCTTGCGATCACGCCGGTCAAGTTCGGGATCTCGTTCAACAAGACCGAGTACAACCAGGCCGGCGCGCTCGTGCACGTCTACACCGACGGCAGCATCCAGCTCAACCACGGCGGTACCGAGATGGGGCAGGGGCTCCACACGAAGATGATCGGTGTCGCGATGCGCGTGCTCGGCGTCACGGCGTCGCGCATCAAGCTCATGACGACCAGTACCGACAAGGTGCCGAACACGTCGGCGACCGCGGCGAGCAGCGGCTCGGACCTCAACGGCCAGGCCGTGCGCGCGGCGTGCGAGACGCTGCTCGCGCGGCTTGCGCCGGTTGCGGCGGGGCTGCTCGGCGGCGACGCGGGCGACGTCGCGTTCGTCGACGACACGATCCGGCTGCGCGGCGCTGCAGCGCGCCAGGTGACCTGGGGCGAGGTCGCGTGCGCGGCCCACGCGCAGCGAGTGAGCCTTTCCGCGACGGGCTTCTATCGCACGCCGGGCATCCACTGGGATCCGCAGTCGGGGCGTGGCCATCCGTTCTACTACTTCGCATACGGCGCCGCGGTCAGCGAGGTCGAAATCGACGGCCACACCGGCGTGCACCGCCTGCGGCGTGTCGACGTGCTCCACGACGTCGGCGACTCGATCAACGAGGCGATCGACCTCGGGCAGATCGAAGGCGGGTTCGTGCAGGGCATGGGCTGGCTCACGTGCGAGGAGCTGCGCTGGAACGCGGCCGGGAAGCTCCTGACCGACGCGCCGAGCACCTACAAGATTCCGACGAACGGCGAGGTGCCGAGGGACTTTCGCGTCGCGCTGTTCCGGCGCACGCAGGCGCCGAGCACCGACGTGATCTTCGGCAGCAAGGGTGTCGGCGAGCCGCCGCTGATGCTCGCGCTATCGGTGCGCGAGGCGATCCGCGATGCCGTTGCTGCGTTCGGCGATGCGCGCGAGGTGCCGCTCGCGTCCCCTTCGACACCCGAGGCGATCCACGCCGCGATCGGACGGGTTCGTGCGCAGGCTCGCGCGGAAGCGCCGCAGGGCGCGACGTCGAAGTAGTGGACGAACGCCTCTTCACGCGGCTCGACGCGCTGGTGCAGTCGGGGCCCGTGGTGCTCGCGAGCGTCGTCGCGACACGCGGCGCGACGCCGCGCAAGGCCGGCAGCCGCATGCTCGTGACGAGCGACGACGCCGAGTTCAGCGTCGGCGGCGGCCTCGCCGAGGCGCGCGTCATCGACGCTGCGCGCGCGATGCTGCTGCGGGCCGAACGCGAAGCCGACGTCGCGATCGATCTCTCCGGTGGCGCCGGCACCGATGGCGTCTGCGGCGGCCGCATGCAGGTCGCGCTGCGGCTATGGGACGGCAGCGTCGATCGATTTCGCGCGCGCACCCTCGCAACCGAGCTTCAGTCGGGTCGGCGCACGACGATCAGCGCCGCCGAAGCGGGCGCCGACGCCACCTTGCAGCCTGACGTACGCCTCGTGATCGTGGGCGCCGGTCACTGCGCGCTCGCGCTCTACGAGCTCGCGCGGCACCTGGATTTCGACTTGTGGGTGTACGACCGCGAGCCGGCCCGGTTTGCCCGTGCCGCGTTCGCCGCTGCGACCTGCATTGCGGGACCGGAGGCAGGCCTGGCCCGGGCGCTCGATACGACGCGTACGGTCCATGCGGTGCTGCTCAATCGCGACTTCACGCTCGATATCGCGGCGCTCGAATTCCTCGCGCCGCGCCGTCCCGCGTTCGTCACGATGATGGGCAGCCGCCGGCGCATCGAGGCGGTCGTCGCGGCGCTGCCGCAGCACCGCGACTTCCTCGATCGCGTCGAAGCACCGGTCGGCATCGAGCTCGGCGCCGAAACGCCGCACGAGATCGCCGTGAGCATCCTCGCTCGCCTGGTCCAGGTGCGCCGCGCGGCGACCGGATAGCCTGTCGCTCGGACTGTCGATCCTCGTCATCGCGCTCGGCCTGCCGCTCGTGTTCATCACCGGCATCGTGCTCGCATTCGCGCTGTTCCACCTCTTACGCGGCATCGCGACGATGCACGGCGCGATCGCGAAGCAACTGCTCGTGAAGTTCACAGTTCTAGCGGCGAGCGGGTTGAACCTGCGGGCGCCCTCGCGGATCTATAATGCCGTCGGCGCACGGGCGAGGGTCTGCCCATGCACACGCACGTTGCACGCACGGTCGTCACCGCAGTGTTCGCCCTCACGCTCGCGGCGTGCGGCGCGCGCTCCGTGCAGACCGTCGACGCCGGCATGGGGCCCAGCCCGAAGCTGCCCGAGCCCACCCCCGAGTCGATCCCGACGGTCGATATCGCGCCCGCCGTCGGGTGGCCCGCAGGCACGATGCCGACGCCGGCGCCGGGGCTCGTAGTCAACGCGCTCGCGTCGGGCCTCGACCACCCGCGCTGGCTGCACGTGCTGCCCAACGGCGACGTGCTCGTCGCCGAGACCAACGCACCACCGCGCAGCGAAGCCGTCAGGACCGGCATCAAAGGCTGGTTCATGAAGCGCGCGATGAAGAAGGCCGGCGCAGCCGTGCCGAGCGCAAACCGCATCTCGCTGCTGCGCGACGCCGACGGCGACGGTGTCGCCGAGACGCGCACGGCGTTCCTTGCCGGGCTCAACTCGCCGTTCGGGATGGCGCTCGTCGGCGACGGCTTCCATGTCGCGAACACCGATGCGGTCGTGCGGTTCCCGTACACCGAGGGCGCCACGGAAATCCGCGCAGCAGGGACGACGCTCGCCGCGCTACCGGCCGGGACGCTCAACCATCACTGGACGAAGGGTCTCGTCGCGAGCCGCGACGGCACGAAGCTCTACGCGACCGTCGGCTCGAACAGCAACGTCGGCGAGATGGGGATCGATCGCGAAACCGACCGCGCGGCGATTCATGAGATCGACGTCGCGACCGGACGGATGCGGCTGTTCGCATCGGGCCTGCGCAATCCGAACGGGCTCGACTGGGAGCCACAGTCGGGCGCGCTCTGGACGACGGTCAACGAGCGCGACGAGCTCGGCGGCGACCTCGTTCCCGACTACATGACCTCGGTGCGCGACGGCGGTTTCTACGGCTGGCCCTACAGCTACTACGGACGCCACGTCGACGCGCGCGTCGAGCCGCCGCGGCCCGATCTCGTCGCGCGCGCGCTCGTGCCCGATTACGCGCTCGGTGCGCACACCGCTTCGCTCGGGCTCGCGTTCGCGACCGGCACGACGCTTCCCGCGCGCTATCGCAGCGGCGCGTTCGTCGGTCAGCACGGCTCCTGGAACCGCAAGCCACCGAGCGGGTACAAGGTCATCTTCGTGCCGTTCGCGAACGGGATGCCGAACGGGCCGGCCGAGGACGTGCTGACCGGTTTCCTCGACGACGAGGGCAACGCGCGCGGCCGTCCCGTCGGCGTTGCGGTCGCGAAGGACGGCGCGCTGCTCGTCGCCGA
>DATLNY010000356.1:0-6732 GCA_035536495.1 Candidatus Saccharimonadia bacterium
GCCCCTCTCCCTCCGGGAGAGGGGTTGGGGTGAGGGTTCGGTACTTCGCGCAACCCCCATCGAAGCGCCGCGCAAGACTCGTACCCTCACCCCTACCCCTCTCCCGGAGGGAGAGGGGACAGCGCCGCGCCGTAGAATCGCCGGCATGGTCCTGCGCGACGACGAACCCGACCCGATCCGCGTGTTCCTCGGCGCGCTGCCGCGCGTCGTGCGCGCGCTCGATGCACAGCTCGCCGGATGCGCGACGCCGCTCGACGTGGCGTGGACGCTCTGCGATTTCGCCGGCCGCGCGCTCGAGCTCGAGGACTGCGTCATCTACATCACCGGCGCCGACGGCGGCTCGCTGTCGCAGTACGCGGCGTGGGGCCCGAAGCGCGTCGCAGAGCGCATGTTCGAGAATCGCATCGAGCTGAAGTTCGGCGCCGGCGTCGTCGGCGGCTGCGCGCTGCTCGGCGCGCCGCAGCTGATCGCCGACACGCGCCTCGACCCGCGCTACGTCGGCGACGAGGGCGGCGGGCTGTCCGAGCTCGCAGTGCCGCTGCGCCACGAAGGCCGCGTGCTCGGCGTCATCGACTCGGAGCACCCCGCGCTCGATCATTACCGTTCGCACCACGTCCGCGCGCTTTGTGCGGTGGCCGAGCACGGCGCGCGCCGGCTCGCGGCGCTCGGCGTCACCTGATCAGGTATCGGACCACATCCGGAACAGGTTGGTGCGCAGCGACTCGAGCAGCACGAGCGCGCGCGCTTCCTTCGCGCCGGCCAGCTCGCGGTCGCGCAACTCGGCGACCTGCAGCAGCAGCTCGCGCCGGCTTGCGTCGGCGATCCAGCTCTGCAGCCAGGTGATCGCGACGAGCCGCGCGCCGCGCGTCACGGGCGTGACCTGGTGGATCGTCGTCGACGGATACAGGATCGCGTCGCCGGCCTCGCCCTTGAACGACAGCGTCTGCTGGCCGAGCTCGATGACGAGCTCACCGCCGTCGTAGGCGCCGGGCGGCGAGAGCCACACCGTGCAGGAAAGATCCGAGCGCATCGGCGGGGTCGACGGAAACAGCGCCTCGTCGACGTGCCAGCCGTAGTTCATGCCGGGCTCGTAGCGCGCCATCGTCGGGCGCGCCATCTGCTTCGGCAGCGCGAACGCGCGCAGCTCGGCATTGCGCATCAGCGCGTCGCGCACGAGCACGCCGGGCTCGGTCGCGAGCGGATCGTTCTGCGGTACCTGCAGGTTGTTCTTGACCGAGGTGTCGGGGTTCGTCATCCGCCCGTCGGCGAAGCGCACGACCTGCGCGAGCGCGACGAGCCGCTCTAGCTCGTCGGGCTGCAGCACATTGCGGATGTGGCGGATCATGCCGGCGATTTAATCACGACGCGGCGACGACCCGGCCGGCGCGGCCGAACAGCGGCCATTCGACCGTACGCGTCGCGGCTGGATCGCCCCACTCGCGCGCGATCGCAGCGCCGGTGGCGTGAAGCGGATCGGCGCCGGTCGCCGTGCGGCAGCGCTGGACCGCCGACCACGTGGCGAGGTACGCGAGCACCTGCGCGAGCGTCCAGTCGTGGCGCATCGAGAACGCGGGCCAGGGCAGCTCCTCGTACGGGAACGCGACGCCCGCGTAGTGCGCGTCGACGAGCGCGCGCTCGGGTGGCCAGTACGGTCCGAGCACGCCGTCGTAGAGCGCCGCGACGGTCGCGTCGATCGCCGGCGAGATCCGCATGAGGTCGTAGCCGTACACGGCGACCGCAGCGCCCGGCTTCGTGACGCGGCGCACTTCTGCGTGGAAGCGCGCCGCGTCGAACCAGTGGTACGCCTGCGCGACCGACACGAGGTCGACGCATCCCGCGGCCGCGCTCGACGCTTCCGCCGGCTCGACGGCGTACCGCACGCGCGGGTGCTGCGGCGCGTTCGCGACCTGCGCCGCCGACGGATCCGTCGCGAGCACCGCGTCGAAATGCGCGGCGAGCGCGAGCGCGGCCTGGCCGCTGCCGCAGCCGGCGTCCCACGCGAGCGAGCGCGCCGGGGCGAGCGATGCGAGCCACTCGAACAAGGCTGCCGGATAGGTCGGGCGCGCCTCGGCATAAGCCGCCGCGTGGCCGGAAAAGTGGTCCTTGAACGTCACCGATCAGGCGAGGCAGCGCGAGCAGCATCGCGCGCGCCGGCGAGCACGCGCGTTTCGCCGGGCCGCAGCGCGCCGAGCTCGTAGCCACCCGCGCGCGTGCGGATCAGGCGCAGCGTCGGCACGCCGGCGGCCGCCGTCATTCGCCGGACCTGGCGGTTGCGCCCTTCGCGGATCACGAGCTCGAGCCATGCGGTCGGAATTGCGCGACGGAACCGGACGGGGGGATCGCGCGGCCAGAGCCAGGCGGGTTCCTCGATCGCGCGCGCGCGCGCCGGCAAGGTCGGGCCATCGTTCAGCACGACGCCGTCGCGCAGCCGCGCGAGCACCGCGGCGTCGACGATGCCCTCGACCTGCACGACGTAGGTTTTCTCGAGCTGGTGGCGCGGATCGGTGAGCCGGTGCGCGAGCGCGCCGTCGTCGGTCAGCACGACGAGGCCTTCGGAGTCGCGGTCGAGCCGGCCCGCGGGATAGACCCCTGCGACATCGACGAAGTCGGCGAGCGTGCGACGCCCAGCGCCGTCGGTGAACTGGCACAGGACGTCGAACGGCTTGTTCAACAGGACGAGCTTGCCCAGGGCAGGCGTGGCTACTTCACCGGCTTGACGAACTTCAGCGTCATGCGGTCGGATTCGCCGATCGCGAGGTACTTCTCGCGGTCCGCGTCACCGAGCTTCAGCGTCGGCGGCAGCGTCCAGACGCCTTCGGCATAGTCCTTCGTGTCCTTCGGGTTCGCGTTGACCTCGGACTTGGCCGCGAGCGTGAAGCCCGCGTCGGTCGCGAGCTTGATGACCGATTCCTCGGACAGATAGCCGCTCTTGAAGCTCTCCTCGGCGCTCTTGCCCGCTGCGGCGCGGTGCTCCGTCACGCCGAGCACGCCACCGGGCTTCAGCACGTCGAACGCGGCCTTGAACACGGCCGGGGCGGACTTGTCGCCGATCCAGTTGTGGACGTTGCGGAACGTCAGCACGACATCGGCGCTGCCGGGCGCACCGAGGCTCGACTCGGTCGGCGGCGTGAACAGCTCGACCTCGACCTGGTCGTACACATCGGGACGGCTCCAGAGCAGCGTCTTGAAGCGGTTGATGACGTCGTAGCGGTATTTGGGCTGGCCCTCGATCGTGTCGTCCGGGATCGCCGCGACGAGCTTGCCGTTGCCGCGCATCAGCGGCGCGAGCACCTCGGTGTACCAGCCGGCGCCGGGGCTGATCTCGACGACACGGTCGCCGGGCTTCAGGCCGAAGAACGCCAGCGTCTCCTTCGGGTGCCGATAGACGTCGCGCGCACGATTGGCCTCGCTGCGATGGTCGCCGCCGAGGACCCGGTCGAGCTTCGTCGCGAACGACGCTGCGTCGGTCGCCGGCGCGAGCTTGCCCGTCGCGGACGAGCCGGCGGCCGGCGCCGACTGCGAAGTCGCGGCCTGCGCGCGCGCGTCGATGCGCGCCTGCATCGCGGGATCGACCGCGACCGAAGCCGCAGGGGTTGCAGGGGTTGCAGGCGTCGCAGCGACGGTGACGGGCGCGGCGGCCGGCACCGCAGCGGCATCGGCCGCGGGCGTCGTCGCGACTTCGTCGGCGTCGTCGGCGTCGTCGCCGCACGCCGCGAGTGCTGCGACGAGCGCCAGTACCAGCAGGTTCCTCTTCATTATCGAAATCCTCTTCATTTCAAAGCGCGGCGATCAGCAGGTCGCCGAACTCGCTGCATTTGACCTCGCGCGCGCCTTCCATCAGCCGCGCGAAATCGTAGGTGACCTGCTTCGACGCGATCACGCGGTCCATTGCGAGGATCAGCGCATCGGCGGCCTCGGTCCAGCCCATGTACCGCAGCATCATCTCGCCCGAGAGGATCAGCGAGCCCGGGTTGACCTTGTCGAGGTCGGCGTATTTCGGCGCGGTGCCGTGCGTCGCCTCGAACACCGCGTGCCCGGTCATGAAGTTGATGTTGCCGCCCGGCGCGATGCCGATGCCACCGACCTGCGCCGCCAGTGCATCGGACAGGTAATCGCCGTTCAAGTTCAGAGTCGCGATGATGTCGAACTCGGCGGGCCGCGTCAGGACCTGCTGCAGCGTGATGTCGGCGATCGAATCCTTGACGAGGATCTTGCCCTGCGCGGTCTCCTCGCGCTGCTCGGCGTTCGCGGCGGCCTCGCCGTTGGCCTTCTTCGTGCGCTCCCACTGCTCCCAGGTGTAGACGTGCGGGCCGAACTCGCGTTCCGCGAGCGCGTACGCCCAGTTGCGGAACGCGCCCTCGGTGAACTTCATGATGTTGCCCTTGTGCACGATCGTCAGCGACTTGCGCTTGTTGCGCACGCAGTAGTCGAGCGCGGCGCGCACGAGCCGCTCGGTGCCTTCCTTCGAGACCGGCTTGATGCCGATGCCCGACGATTCGGGGAAGCGGATCTTCCCGAACTCCTTCGGGAACGCTTCCTTGAACATCGCGAGGAATTTCCGGTTCGCTTCGGAGCCTGCCTCGAACTCGATTCCGGCGTAGATGTCTTCCGTGTTCTCGCGGAAGATCACCATGTTGACGGCCTCGGGCGTGCGCACCGGCGAGGGCACGCCGTGGAACCAGCGCACGGGGCGCAGGCAGACGTAGAGGTCGAGCATCTGTCGCAGCGCGACGTTCAACGAGCGGATGCCGCCGCCGATCGGCGTCGTCAGCGGGCCCTTGATCGACACGAGATATTCGCGGCAAGCATCGACGGTTTCGTCCGGTAGCCAGCTCGCGAACAGCTTGTGGCTCTTCTCGCCTGCGTAGACCTCCATCCAGTGGATGCGGCGCTTGCCGCCGTAGGCCTTCGCGACCGCGGCGTCGAGCACGCGCACGCTCGCGCGCCAGATGTCGGGGCCGGTGCCGTCGCCCTCGATGTACGGGATGATCGGCTGGTCGGGGACGTTCAGCACGCCATTGGCGATCGTGATCCTCGCGCCGCCCTGCGGCGGTGTCGGCTTCGCACTGGTCATCTGGGGTCCGGGCCGCGCCGCCCGCTCCGTAGGCTTGGGGCCCGCTAGCCTAGCGGCCCGTGGCCGCGACACCAAACGCCGTGTGACGCGCAACTTCCGCGACCACGCGATCGCGCGCGCTCCCTAGAATCGCGGCGCCACGCCGATGTGATCCGCCACGCCGATGAACGCAACGACCCTGGCCCTGCTGATCGCGCTCGCCACCGGCGCCGTCGCACCCGCGCCCGCGCCGCCGCGCTGCGATGCGCCGGCACATCGTGCGTTCGACTTCTGGCTCGGCGAATGGGAAGTCTGGTCGAACGACATGCGCGCGGGCACCAACCGGATCGAGAAGCTGCTCGACGGCTGCGCGATCGCCGAATACTGGCGTGGCGCGAGTGGCGTCGAGGGCCGCAGCTACAACGCCTACGACCCCGCGCTCGGCCGCTGGAGGCAGTTCTGGGTCGCGACGGGCGGGGGGGTGCTGCTGCTCGAAGGCGGTCCGCGCGACGGCGGCATGCTGCTCGAGGGAATGCGCCCGAATCCTCGCACGCGTGTCCCGCAGCGCCAGCGGATCGAGTGGATCCGCAACGCCGACGGCAGCGTGCGACAGTTGTGGCAGACCTCGGACGACGACGGCGCAACCTGGCAGGTTGCGTTCGACGGCCGTTACCGGCGCATCGAGCGCGAACCGCCTCGCTAGCTCGCGCGCAGCGCCGTCGCATCGCGACGGCGCTCACGCCTGCGATGCGTCAGCCGACGTCGAACTCGCGCTGGCCGACCGATTTCCCGTCGATCAGGATTTCGACCTTGTACCTGCCGGCCGGCCAGCCGTCGGGCTTGGCGATGTTGAACGTCGTCACCGCGGGACCCGTCGGGGCGATCGTCTGGCTCGACTCGTTGACGACCTGTCCGTCCTGGAAGGTCCAGCGCGCGGTGATCGTGCTGCTCGGCGCGGCGCCGTTGGTCGAGACCGCGGCGTAGATCGTGTCGGCCGGCGCGAACGCCATCGCCGGCGTCATGACGCGGTTGTCGGCGCCGACGGCGTTGCCGAGCTCGATGTTCGCGATCGTGACGGCAGGGACCGGGGCCGGTGCCGGCAGCGGCGTCGGCGCGGGGGCCGGCGCGGGGGTCCTGACGGGCGGCGTCTGCGTGACGGGCTCGTCGCGCTTGCACGCGGACAGCACGAGCAGCGCGGGCAACAGCAGGGACAGCAAGCGGATCGGGCGAGTCATGGTGCGCTCCTGAAGGAAAAGGGTTCGATTCCGAAGATGCGCATCGTACCGATCGATCCGGTCGCGTTGCGCGCTCTACGGCGGGTCCTTGCACGTGCGCCCACGGCCGCGGCACGCTACTCCGCGTGTGCCGACAGCGCAACTTCGCGCGCGGTCGCTGAACGCGAGCCGAGCGAGGCAACCGCGCACAGAAGCGCCGCAAGCACGCTCCACAGGACGTAGCGATATTCAGCGCTGGTCGCGATGAGCGCGAGCGGCGCGGCATAGAGCACCGACGACGCGAGCAGGGCCGCCGGCACGGCGCGAGCGCCGCGCCGCGCGAAGCCGAGCCCCGCGATCCCGACGAGGAGGTACGGGATCCACGCGAACACCGGCGTGGCCCACAGCGCCGCGGCAAAGCCGAGCACGATGCCCTGCCCCGCCGGCGGCGTCCGCGCGGGCGAT
>DATLNY010000357.1:0-5556 GCA_035536495.1 Candidatus Saccharimonadia bacterium
CTGCTCGACCCGATGTGCGGTGCCGGCACGCTGCTCGTCGAGGGCGCGTGGATCGCCGCCGACGTCGCGCCGGGGCTCAAGCGCGACTGGTTCGGGTTCCTCGGCTGGAAGCAGTTCGACCAGGCGGCGTGGGACGCGCTGCTCGTCGAGGCGCGCGAGCGCGCGCAGCGCGGGCTCGCCGCGTTGTGGCCGGTGTTCTTCGGCGCCGACGAGAATGCCGCCGTGCTCGGCGCGGCGAAGCAGAATGCGCAGGCCGCCGGAGTCGCGGGATTCGTGCGGCTCATGCATACGTCGGTCGCGAAGCTCGAATGCCCCGAAGGAACGGCGGCGGGCCTCGTGATCGCGAATCCGCCGTACGGCGAGCGGCTCGGCGAAGTCGAGGCGCTGCGCGCGACCTACGCCGAGCTCGGTGCGGTGCTGAAGCGACGGTTCGGCGGCTGGACCGCCGCCGTCATCACGAGCGAGGAGTCGCTCGGCCGCGCGATCGGACTGAAGCCCGAGCGTCGCTACCAGCTCTACAACGGCGCGCTCGAATGCGTGCTGCTGTGCTACGACTCGATCACGACGGGCGAGATCGTGCCGCGCGAGCAACGTGCGCTGCCCGAGTCCGCGCAGGCGCTGCGCAACCGGCTGGCGAAGAACGTCCGCGTGTTGAAGCCGCGGCTCAGGCGCGAAGGCATCAGCTGCTGGCGCGCCTACGACGCGGACCTCCCGGACTACGCGGCGGCGATCGACGTCTACACCGACCGCCGCACGCAGCTGCCGTGGCTGCACGTGCAGGAATACGCGCCGCCGCCCGAGATCCCGGAGGCAAAATCACGCCGCCACCTCGAGGACATCGTGCGCGTCGCGGGCGAATTGTTCGACGCGCCGCGCGAGCGCATCGCGGTCAAGACGCGCCGCCCGCAGCTTCGCACCGAGAGGTACACACGCGTCGCGACGCGCGGCGAGATCATCGAGATCGACGAGGCCGGCGTCGGGCTGCTCGTGAACCTGTTCGACTACCTCGACACGGGCCTGTTCCTCGACCATCGCCCGACGCGCGCGGCGCTGCGCGCGCGCGCCGCGGGGAAATCGTTCCTGAACCTGTTCAGCTACACCGGCGCAGCGACCGTGCAGGCGATCGCGGGCGGCGCGGCCTCCAGCACGAGCGTCGACCTTTCGTACACGTATCTCGAATGGGCTGACCGGAACCTCGTCCTGAACGGCTATTCCAGCGCTGCCCACCGGCTCGAGCAGGGCGACGTGATCGAGTGGCTGACGGCGGAGCGCGGCCGCTACGACCTCGTGTTCGTCGATCCGCCGACTTTCTCGAACTCCAAGCGCGCCGACGACTTCGACGTCCAGCGTGATCACGTACGGCTGCTGGAGCTCTGCGGCGAACGGCTCGCGCCAGGCGGGCTCATTGTTTTCTCGAACAATTTCCGTCGCTTCAAGCTCGATCGCGCGGCGCTCGGGGCCGCCGGCTACACGGTCCGGGACACGACCCGGGCATCGGTCCCGTTCGATTTCGCGCGCGACCCCAGGATCCACCAGTGCTTCGAGCTCGAGCGCGTTTAAGCATCGATTAAGCGCGCCGGCTCGACCATCCCTGCAGGTGTCACTGGAGGGCGCGCGTGATGAATCTGAAGGCAATCGTGTTGAAGTTGGCAGCGCTCGTTGCGCTGGCCGGGGCGGCGCTCTTCGCAGCGCCTGCCGAGGCTCGCTCGAGCTTCGGGATCTCGATCCACGGTGGTGGCTACGGCGGCGGCTACGGGCTGTCGTACTACGACGGCGGGCGTTACGGCAGTCACTACGGGCTGTCGTATTACGGTGGCGGCTATGGCCGGCCGTACTACGACGACTACTACTACGCGCCGGCGTACTACGCGCCGATTCGTCCGTACTACCGCCCGGTCTATCGCCCGTACTACCGTCCGATCTACCGCCCGGTCTACCGTTCGTACTATCGACCGTATCGCAGCCACTATCGTGACCGGTACGACCGCTACGACCGGTACGACCGCCGCTACCGTCGCTGGTAGGACGCAACGGCAACGAAGAAGCGCCACCGGCAACGGTGGCGTTTTTTTTTGGCGTTTTTACTCGCGGGTGCGTTTCGGCGGCTCGATCTCACCGCGCCGCATGCGCCGGTACTCGTCCTTCGAGATCGGCGTCACGGACTTGACCCTGCAGCGCTGTCCCGACGCGATGATCGCCTCGCCGAACCGGCCGCACAGCCGGTTGAGCGGGCCGGCGTCGATCCGGATCGTCGCACCGAGCCGCCCGAGCTCCGTGCAGAGCGTCGAGGTCTCGACGAGGAAATGCCGGCGCCCGAGGCCTTCGAACACGACGTGCGTGTCGTCGATCCGGGCCCAGTCGAACGTCGTGCTCGGCGCGAGGCACTCGCGCGTCGGCAGCGGCGACTGCGGCGTGCCCGGGGTCGCGGCCTGCGCGAACGCCGGTAGCGCGAGCAGCGCAACGACAGCAAGCTTCCGATACATTTCGGCTGGTTCCGGGTGGGGTAGACCGAAGACGCACGGGTACCAGCGTCCGTTGCGCCAGTCCTCCAGCCACCCGCGAGGGAGCCCGAATGATGAAGCAGCTGCTCGCGTTCACCATGCTCGCGATCACCCCGGCGGTTTTCGCAGCCGACATCGAGGCCATCGCCGCGCAAGCGCAGGCGAGCCGACAGCCCGCTGTCACCGTGTGGATCTCGAGCACCTGGGGCTTCCGCAAGCAGGGCTCCGCGAGGGATCTCAACGACGCGCACCGGCGCTTCGGCGCGCACGGCTACGAGGTGGTCAGCGTCGAGTCCTACATCGAGAACGGGGACCTCGAAGGCTTCTTCGTGACCTATCGGCGGAAATGAGGGTCGGCGTCGGCGTCGGCCTGGCCCGTTGACGTTGGAGGAGGTGATCCCGACGTCCTAGGATAGGCCGACGTATCGGGGAGCAGGATGACCGAGCACAAGCGCGATCGCCCCCGCAACGGCGACCTGCACGCGAAGAAGCAGGCGCCGACGTGGACGTTCTTTCGCCAGTGGCTGAAGAATCCGCTCTCGATGGCGGCGGTTTCGCCGTCGAGCCGCGAGCTCGCGCAGAAAATGCTGCGCGAGCTCCCGCACGGCGCAAAGCGCGTCATCGAGCTCGGCGGCGGCACCGGCGTGTTCACCCAGGCGCTGATCGACCAGGGCGTCCAGGCCGACGACATGTTCGTGCTCGAGCTCAACGAGGCGCTGCACCAGCATCTCAAGCAGCGCTTCCCGAAGGCGCGCGTCGTCTGCGGCGATGCGCGCGACCTCAAGTCCCACGTGTTGCGTTCGGGCTATGCCGACGGCGGGGCCGCCGATGCGGTGATCAGCGGCCTCGGCCTGCTGTCGATGCCGAAGACGACGCAGCGCGAGATCCTCGACGCGGCGTTCTCGCTGATGACGCCGGCCGGCCGCTTCGTGCAATTCACCTACGGCCCGACCAACCCCGTGTCGCGCGAGGTCATGCGCGAGCTCGATCTCGTCTCGCATCGCGCGTCGTTCACGCTCTGGAACGTGCCGCCGGCGTCGGTCTACGTCGTGTCTCGCTCGCGTTCGAAGCGGGTTGCACCGGCGCGCGCGGCGCGCTGACCGATCACGGGGCGCTCGGCGAGTCGCCGTCGCGGTAGGGCGCGGCCGTGGCCGCGGCTGTGACCGCGCCGCCGACGTGCGGTACCGAATCCTCGGGTGCGGAAGCGCGCTCGCACAGCGCAAGCACCAGAAGCATCAGGGCGAGACGCGCTCGGCGACGGTCTTGCAGAGAGTACGCGTCCATTCGTCACAAGGACGCGGCAGAATCCGGTTTCCCCCAACGCGGGTGCTTGGACCGTCAGCGCGCCACAAAAGCGCCCAAGGACGTGAGGATCTCCTCGTATAGCACCGGAATCCAGCTTGGATCCTCGGGCCGCGGTGCGAAAGCGGAGACGCGTAGATCGGTCGGAGCGACGATGATCTCGACATTCTCCTTTCCGGCCAGCGCCGCGAGCACGAAGAGATCCTCCGCGGCCTCGTCGCCGATCGCGAGGCAGCCGATGGATACCGCGTTACCGTGGATCATGATGTCGCCGCCGAGCGCGATGCGACCTTCGAGCGCTGCCATGCGGCGGTCGAAAGCGTTCGGGTAGTCGAGGCGCAGCGCCAGGTGGTAACGGCTGTTCGGGTTGAGCGATTCGAGGCGATAGATTCCCTCGGGTACCTGGCGGTCGCCTTCACGCAATTTCGGACCGGCGCGCCCGCTCGCGGCGAGGATCGGATACTCCCTGACGCGCCGCCAAGCGTCGGCGCTCGAGCCCTTCGCGTGCAGTTCGAGCCGCTTGGCATCCTTGAACGCGACGAGCGCCACGTATCGAGGCGGGTAGGCAAGCCCCGTATTTGCGAAGTCGGGCTCGAGCCGCGCAAGAACTTGCTCGCCGTACTGCTCGACCCGCTCCGCAACCGTGTATCCGCCGTGCATCTTCGTCAATGCGAATTCAACCCAAGAGGCGACAGGCGCGACCGCAAACAGCGCGATCACTGTCGTCAGAAAGACGACGAGCAGGGCCATCTTGCGGCGCGCGGTCATCGCCAGCGAGCGTACCGCTGCCGCCGCGCCCGTCTCGTGGCAAGACGCTGACACGTGGCAGAGTCAGCGCGGCTTCTGCGCGGGGGGCACTTTCGCCATGGCCGAGAGGATGTCGCCCGCAGCACGGATGCGCTCCGCCGCGCCGGGCAGCTCGAGCTTGACCTTGATCTTGTCCGGTCCGTCGAGCGCGTAGACCTTCGGCAGCATCTGGATCATCTTGATCACGGTGAGCGCTTCGACCTTCGGCTGCGGATGGAACATGACGCGCCCGCCGTGCGCGCCGAGCTCGAGCTTGCGGATCCCGAGCGCGGCGGCGCGCAGGCGCAGCATGGCCGCGGCGAACAGGTTCTTCGTCGGGTCGGGCAGGATGCCGAAGCGATCGACCATCTCGGCCTGCAGCTCGAGCAGCGCTTCGTCGTCCGGTGCCGAGGCGATGCGCTTGTAGAGCACGAGCCGCGTGTGGACGTCGCCGAGGTAGTCGTCGGGGATCAGCGACGGGACGTGCAGCTCGACCTCGGTGTGCGCGCGTTCCGACGCATCGAGGTCCGGGATGCGGCCTTCCTTCAGCGCGCGCACGGCGCGCTCGAGCAGGTCGGTGTACAGCGAGAATCCGACTTCCTGGATCTGGCCGGACTGTTCCTCGCCGAGCAGCTCGCCGGCGCCGCGGATCTCCAGGTCGTGCGTCGCGAGCGTGAAGCCGGCGCCGAGCTCGTCGAGCGACTCGATCGCGTCGAGACGCTTCTTCGCATCCGCGGTGATCGACTTGCGATCCGGCACGACGAGGTACGCGTAGGCGCGATGGTGCGAGCGGCCGACGCGGCCGCGCAGCTGGTGCAGCTGCGCGAGCCCGAAGCGGTCGGCGCGGTTGATGACGATCGTGTTCGCGCTCGGCACGTCGATGCCCGACTCGATGATCGTGCTGCACACCAGCACGTTGAAACGCTGGCGATAGAAGTCGAGCATGACGTTCTCGAGCTCGCGCTCG
>DATLNY010000358.1:0-4090 GCA_035536495.1 Candidatus Saccharimonadia bacterium
GGGCCGCTACTACGCGACCGCGCAGGGCGAGCCCGCGGAGGTCGCCAACGCGCTCGACGAGTTCTATGCGCCACGCCACGCCGGCGATCACATCGCGCACGGCGGGCTTTCGCGCGTGCTCGCGATCGCCGACAAGGCCGACACGCTCGCGGGCGCGTTCGCGATCGGCCAGAAGCCGACCGGCAACAAGGATCCGTTCTCGCTGCGCCGCACCGCGCTCGGGCTTGCGCGCACGCTGATCGAAGGCGGCCTCGAGCTCAACCTCGTCGGGCTGCTGCGAGAGGCGGCCGACGCGATCGCATCCGACAAGTCCGAAGCGGTCGCGAACGAGCTCTACGACTTCGTGCTCGAGCGCCTGCGCGGCTACTACGCCGAGCAGGGCATCGGCGCCGACCAGTTCGACGCGGTCGCCGCGGTGCGTCCCGCGAGCCTCGTCGACTTCGACCGCCGCCTGCGCGCGATCGCCGAGTTCGCGAAGTTGCCCGAAGCCGCGAGCCTCGCCGCGGCGAACAAGCGCATCGGCAACATCCTGCGCCAGGCGCGCGAGAAGTCGATCGCGCCGGCGGCGAAAGTCGATGCGGCGCTGCTCGAGCCGGGCGCCGAGACGACGCTCGCCGATCGCGTCGCCGCGCTGCACGCGACGCTCGCGCCGCTCGTGCACGAGCACCGCTACGTCGAGGCGATGCGCGCGCTCGCGTCATTGCAGGCTCCCGTCGACGCCTACTTCGACGCGGTCATGGTGATGGTCGACGACACGGCGCGCCGCGACAACCGCCTCGCGCTCCTCGCGCGCCTGCGCGCGCAGTTCCTCGCGATCGCCGACATTTCGCTGTTGCAGCCTTCCGCGGAGCGCGTCGCCAGCTAGCTTCGCAGCACGACGCGTGCCGGACGCGGATCAGGAGGCGCGGGCGACTTCGAAGTCGGCAGGGGGGTCGGACGCTTCGTCCTCGAGCGCGGGCGCGGCGGCGTGGAGCTTCGAGACGAGCCAGTCCTCCGCATAGCTTTCGAGCGACCAGTCGCGGATGAAGCCGCAATGGCCGCCGTGGCGTGCGACCTCGAGCGTGATGCAGCCCGGCAGCGCGAGCGACTCGAAATCGGCGAACGGGATGATCGGGTCGTCGCGCGAAGTCAGCACCGTCGCCGGCACTTCCATCGCGGAAAGCCGGTCGCCGTGGATCGAATAGCCGTCGAGGTACGCGTCGAGCGAGCCGAACTCGGTGTAGCGCGTGATCAGCTCGCTGATGAGCTCGCGCATCGAGAGCTTGAAGAAGCGCTTGTCGAACTCGTACGCCTCGGGGAACAGCGCGGACTTGCGGCGCAGCGAGCTGCGCCATTTCTGCATGAAGTAATGGTCGTAGAACCACGGCGCGCGCTCGATCGACTCGAGGATCGCGTGCGGGCGCACCGCCGGGCACACGGCGAGCGCGTGCACCAGCGGGATGCCGCGCGCCGGTGCGCGCAACGCGACGCGCAACGCGAAGTTGCCGCCGAGCGAGTAGCCCATCGCGTAGAGCGGCAGCGACGGGAACTGGCGCGCAACCTCGCCGACCGCGCCGACGACCTCGTCGATCCGGCACGAATGGAAGATCTCGCGGTTGAGATGATGCGTCTCGCCGTGGTCGCGGAAGTTGAGGCGCACGACGTCGTAGCCCTCGCGCAGCAGGCGCTCGCCGGTATTGAGCACGTAGCTCGAGTTCGCGCTGCCCTCCCAGCCGTGCAGCAGCACGACGAGGCCGCGCGGCGAATCGCGCACCGTCTGCGCCGCATGGAAACCCTGCAGCTTGACGCCATCGCCGCAGTCGAGCACGTGCTCGACCGAGCGCGACACGATCTCGCGCTGGTGCGCGCGGAACAGGAAGCGCCGCAGCGCGCTCGATGCGAGCACCGACTGCACGTGCGGGTTGCGCAGGACGCCGAGCGGGCGGAAATCAGCTTCGCGCATCGCTCGTCACCGGTTCGAGCGTTTCGTCGAGCGACGGCTTGTCGTCGCCTGCGACAGTCCGCGCTTCGTCGACGAGCCCCAGCGCCGCGACGATGCGCGCACGGGACGCTTCGGCCATGCGGCGGCGGTTCGGCGACGGCGGCACCGGCTCGAGGAACATCACTTCGGCCGTCGTCGCGGGCTCGCCGAGCACGCGGAAGAAGTTCGGGAAAAATTTTTCGTTCGGCCGGAACGCGATGTCGGGTGTCACGACGCCGTCGCGCGTGAAGCGCAGCGCGACCGGTTGCGCCGGCACGTTCGCGTCGATCGCGGCCTGGAAGATCCGCGCGTGGAAGGTCTTGACGCGATCGCCCGGGCCCGTGCCGCCTTCCGGGAACACCGCGACGGCTTCGCCGCGCCGCAAATGCTCCACCATCGTGTTCGCAACTGTCGCGAGCGACTCCGTGCTGCCGCGGCGGTGGTAGATCGTGCCCGCGCGCGACGCCATCCAGCCGACCAGTGGCCACCGCGCGATCTCGCTCTTCGCGACGAAGCACGCCATGCGTTGCGAGTGGATCAGCGTGATGTCGAGCCACGAGAGGTGGTTCGCGACGAGGAATGCAGCACCCGGCAGCGGCTCGCCGCGGCGCACGACGCGGAATCCGAACACGCGCATCAGCGTCGCCTGCCACCACCGGATCATCCGGTGCTCGAGGCATTCGCCGCTGCGCAGGCGAATGCGCTCGCCGGCGGCGTTGATCGTCAACAGCGTCAGCGGCAGGCTGACGAGGAGGTGCAGCAGCAGCAGCGGCACGCGCACGAGGTAGCGCAGCGGCCGCCAGGGGTCGCGGGCGGGGGCAGGCACGCTGCGATCCGGCACGGTCATCGTGCGCGATTGTCCCGCATGCAGTTGGAGCGTCAACTCGGATTCGCCGTACGCCACCGCAGGGTCAAGCACGATGGTGACGCGAGGCGGCCGCGGCGCCCTCAGCCGCGCGCGAGCGCTTCGGCGCCTTCGACGAGGTCGGCTAGGTGCTGCTCCCACCAGCGCGGCTCCGCCGCGAACGGAAACGCGCGCGGGAACGCCGGATCGTCGTAGCGCGCCGCGATCCAGCCCGCGTAGTGGATCTGCCGCATCAGCCGCAGCGGCTCGATCAGCGCGAGCTCGCCGCGGTCGAACGTGCGGAACTGCTCGTAGCCTTCGAGCAGCGCCTCGCGCTGCGCCTCGCCGCCCGTCAGCAGCATCCACAGGTCCTGCGCCGCAGGACCGGCGCGCGCGTCGTCGAAATCGACGAGCGTCGGACCGGCTTCTGTCCACAGCACGTTGCCGGGATGGCTGTCGCCGTGCAGCCGCAGCGTGCGTGCGCCGACGGCTTCCCAGGCCGCCGCGATGCCCTCGCGCGCGTGACTGATCGCGCGCTCGTAGCGCGATTCGAGCGGTTCGGGCAGCAGTCCGCTCTCGAGCACGTCGGACGCGGGCGCATCGACGTGGCTTTCGAGCGTCAGCGCAGGCCGGTACCGGAACGGCGCGCGCGCGCCGATCGCGTGCATGCGCGCGAGCATCCGGCCCATCCACGCCGATACCTCGAGTCCCTCGAGCTCCGGCGCGCGCCCGCCGCGCCGCGGGAACAGCGCGAAGCGGAAGCCCTCGTGCTCGAACAGCGACTCGCCGTCGCGCGACAGCGGGCCGACCACGGCGATTTCGGCCTCGGCGAGCTCGGCCGTGAAGGTGTGCTCCTCGCGAATCTGCGCGTCGCTCCAGCGGCCCGGCCGATAGAACTTCGCGATGACGAAGCTGCGATCCTCGAGCCCGATCTGGTAGACGCGGTTCTCGAAGCTGTTGAGCGCGAGCAGGCGTCCGTCGGTCGCGTAGCCGATCGACTCGGCCGCGCCGAGCACGACGTCGGGCGTGAGCTCGTCGTAGGGATGCGGACCGCCGCGCGCGCTCATCGTCCCCGCGCGTGCTCAGCCCGGGACGACGGCGAGCGTGATGCGCGAAATGCAGGCGAGCGCGCCCGAGCCGTCCTCGATGCGGATTTCCCAGACCTGCGTGCTGCGCCCGAGGTGCAACGGCCGCGCGGTCCCGGTCACGAGGCCTTCGCGCACCGCGCGCACGTGGTTCGCGTTGATCTCGATGCCGACGGTGCGGCCACCGCCTTCCGTCAGCAC
>DATLNY010000359.1:0-6333 GCA_035536495.1 Candidatus Saccharimonadia bacterium
GGTCGCGGCGACGGGCCGGCTGTCGTCGTCGGATCCGAACCTGCAAAACATCCCGATCCGCTCCGAGGACGGCCGCCGCATCCGCCAGGCGTTCGTCGCGCCGCCCGGTTACCGGCTCGTCGCGGCGGACTACTCGCAGATCGAGCTGCGGATCATGGCGCACCTCTCGGGCGACGAGGGGCTCGCGCGCGCGTTCCGTGCGCACGACGACATCCACCGGCGCACGGCGGCCGACGTGTTCGGCGTCGCGCCCGACGCGGTCGATGCGAACATGCGCCGCGCCGCGAAGGCGATCAACTTCGGGCTGATGTACGGCATGGGCGCGCACGGGCTCGCGATCC
Organism: Candidatus Saccharimonadia bacterium; assembly: GCA_035536495.1. GTDB lineage: Bacteria > Pseudomonadota > Gammaproteobacteria > Xanthomonadales > Ahniellaceae > DATLNY01. The sequence goes on from DATLNY010000359.1 coordinate 342, forward strand.
GGCTCGACATTTCGCGCGGCGAGGCGCAGGAGTACATGGACCTCTACTTCGCGCGCTACCCGCGCGTGCGCGCGTTCATGGACCAGATGCGCGGTCAGGCACGCCGCGACGGCTACGTCGAGACGCTGTTCGGGCGCCGGCTCTACCTGCCCGAGATCAACGCGCGCGGCCAGGCGCAGCGCGCCGGCGCCGAGCGTGCCGCGATCAACGCGCCGATGCAGGGCACGGCGGCCGACATCATCAAGCGCGCGATGGTCACCGTCGACGACTGGCTGCGCCCGCGCGGCGACGACGCGCGGATGCTGCTGCAGGTCCACGACGAGCTCGTGCTCGAGGTCCGCGAGGACCGGCTCGACGAGATCATCGCGGGGCTGCGCGAGCGGATGAGCGCCGCGGCGAGCCTCGACGTGCCGCTCGAGGTCGACGTCGGGGTCGGCGCGAACTGGGACGAAGCGCACTGAGCGGTTCACGCCGCGTTGCCGACGTTGCGGCTTCGGCATTTGTTGCGACCTGCAACACGCCCGGGCGTAGACCCTCGACCAATGCGATTCCGATCGCCAGCTTTAATCTCCGCTAAACGCGGAGCGAGCGATACGTTGGAACTTTCCGGCGAAGGACTACTCTAAGCGTACGGACTCCTCCTCCCCAGAGGGTCCGTTGTCAGCACTCACCTCCCTGAGTGTGACCCCCCGGAGGGGCGGCTCTCCCCAAGCCTCCCTCCAACCCCCGGCCTCGGCAGCTCCCCCCAGCTGTCGGGGCTTTTTCTTTATTGGGCCTCAGCCCCGACCGCTTTTTGCGAGAACTTTCGCTCGGACGCTACAGCCAGTCGCGCGGTTTGAGGTAATCGGCGAGCGCGGCCTCAGCGGAACCGGGCTCGGGAGTGTAGGCGTACTGCCACCGCACGAGCGGCGGGAGCGACATCAGGATCGACTCGGTGCGGCCGCCGGACTGCAGGCCGAACAACGTGCCGCGGTCGTGGACAAGGTTGAACTCGACGTAGCGGCCGCGGCGGTACAGCTGGAACTGGCGCTCGCGCTCGCCGTGCGGCACATCGCGACGGCGGAGCACGATCGGCAGGTACGCCGCGAGGAACGCGTCGCCGATCGCGCGCAGGAACTCGAAGCAGCGCTCGAACGGCCATTCGCGCAGGTCGTCGAAGAACACGCCGCCGATGCCGCGCGTCTCGCCGCGATGCTTCAGGAAGAAATACTCGTCGCACCAGCGCTTGTAGCGCGGATAGACGTCGGCGCCGAACGGCGTGCACGCCGCGCGCGCGGTCGCGTGCCAGTGCACGACGTCCTCGTCGAACGGGTAGTACGGCGTGAGGTCGAAGCCGCCGCCGAACCACCAGATCCACTCGCCGTCGCGCTCTGCGCCAAACACGCGGACGTTGAGGTGCGTCGTCGGCACGTACGGATTGCGTGGATGGATCACGACCGAGACGCCCGTCGCGATCCACGCGCGGCCCGCGAGCTCGGGCCGATGCGCGGTCGCCGACGCGGGCATCTGCGCGCCTTCGACGCGCGAGAAGCCGACGCCGGCCTGCTCGAACACCGCGCCGTTGCGCAGGATCCGCGTGCGCCCGCCGCCGCCTTCCGCACGCGACCACTCGTCCTCGACGAAGCGCGCGCCGCCGTCGGCCGCCTCGAGCGCGGCGCAGGCGCGGTCCTGGTAATCGCGCAACCACTGCTCGACCGCGTCGAGGTCGGGCTGCTCGCCTGATGCATCCATGCGCGCACGATAAGGCAACGACGCGGCCTGGCCTAGAATGTCCGGCCTGTCCACCAGTCGGCGGCCCGATGTCCGAGACGAATCCGCTGCGGGAATACTTCGAGCGCAACGAGGGCCGGCTGCTCGACAAGTGGCTGCACTACTTCGACGCCTACCACCGGCATTTCGCGCGCTTCCGCGGGCGCGCCTGCACGATCGTCGAGGTCGGGATCTACCACGGCGGCTCGCTGCAGATGTGGAAGGACTATTTCGGGCCGCACGCGCGCATCGTCGGCGTCGACATCGATCCGCGCTGCCGCGAGTACGCCGAGCCTCGGATCGAAATCGAGATCGGCGACCAGTCCGATCGTGCGTTCCTGCGCGCGCTGCGCGAGCGGACCGGCCCGATCGACGTGCTGATCGACGACGGCGGGCACCGGATGGGACAGCAGCTCGCGACGTTCGAGGAGCTCTACACCGCCGTCGCCGACGATGGCGTCATCCTGGTCGAGGACTGCCACACGAGCTACTGGCGCGAATTCGACGGCGGCTACCGCGATCCGAAGTCATTCGTCGAATTCACCAAGGGCCTGATCGACCAGCTCAACGCCTACCACTCGCGCGATGCGCACAGCTTCGCGCCGAGCGTATTCACGCGCACCTGCGATTCGCTGCACTTCTACGACTCGATCGTCGTCGTCGAGAAGCGCGCGCGCGAGCCGCCGCGGCGCCGCACGACCGGCAAGCCGTCGCGCTAGAGCCGTGGGCGGGGTTACCAGTGTTCGCCGAGCACTTCGGGGATATACCGCGCGCCGCGGTTGATGATCAATGCGCCGTAGATCGTGCCGTCGGAAGCCTCGCGCTTGTCGTACCAGCCGCCGATTTCGTGCCACAGGCTGCGCGTGATCACGGCCTGCATGCAGTCGATCAAACCGGTCTGCGGCGGATAGCCCTGCATGATCATGTAGCGCTCGCTCGTGCGGTCGCGCCATACGGCGCGGCCGTTGTAGCGCATGCCGCGCATCAGCACCGCGAACACGAGCACCTCGGGGTTCTCGCGGTGGTCGGGGTCGGGCGCCGGCTCGACCGGCTCGCGCGAGGCGCGATCGAGCACCTCGAGCGCATGCGGATAGAGCACGTTGTCGGGATTGAAGTGGACGATGTAGTCGCCGTGCGCGTGCTGGATTCCGAGATCGCGCAGCGAATGGCCCCAGTCGTTGAACCGCCGCGGCGTCGTGCCGATGCGCAGCTTGAGCGGGAACTGCTTCAAGTCGGGCCACGGTCGCGACTGCGGGCCGTCGTGGAACAGCAGCACCTCGAAGTCGGCGAAGGTCTGCTGCCCGAGCGACGCAAGCCCGCGCAGCAGCAACTCGTCGCTGATCGCCCCGTCGTAATGCGGGATGACGACCGAGAAGCGCGGCGCCGCGCCGTTCGCGACGAGCGGGATCGTGGCATTCATCGCGACGGCCGTGCGCTCAGGGCTTCGGCGGTTGTCCGGTCTGCGCGACCTGCGCGCGGATCTGCGCCTCGACCGCGGCGACCGCCGTCATGTTGACGATGCGCCGGCTCGTCGCCGACGGCGTCAGCACGTGCGCGGGCTTCGCGAGCCCCATTGCGATCGGACCGATCGCGACGCCGTCGGTCATGACGCGCACCATGTTGTAGACGATGTTCGCCGCGTCGAGGTTCGGCAGCACGAACAGGTTCGCGCGGCCCTTCAGCACCGAGTTCGGGAACATCCGCTCGCGGATGTCCTCGTTGAGCGCCGCGTCTGCGTGCATCTCGCCCTCGATCTCGAGGTGCGGGACCTGCGCGAGCACGAGCTCGCGCACCCTCGCCATCTTCTGTGCCGAGGCGTCGTGGTGGCTGCCGAAGTTCGAGTGCGACAGCAGCGCGACCTTCGGCACGATGCCGAAGAGTTTCAGCCGCATCGTCGCCTGCAGCGTCGCCTCGGCGAGCTGCTCGGCGCTCGGGTCGAGCTGCACGTGCGTGTCGAGGAAGAAGAACGTGCCCTTGTCGTTGACGACGGCGGTCATCGCCGACGGCGAGCTGACGCCCGGCGACATGCCGATGGACTCGATGATGTGCTTGAGCTTCGAGTGGTAGCGGCCGACGACGCCGCAGAGCATCGCATCGGCCTCGCCGCGCGAGACCATCAGCGCCGCGATCAGCGTGGAGCGCGAGCGCACGATCGCCTTCGCGTTCGCGGGCGTCACGCCGCGCCGCTGCATGCGGTCGTGGTAGAGGTTCCAGTAGTCGTAGAAGCGCGGGTCGTCGTCGATGTTCGTGAGGTCGTAGTCGACTCCCGCCTTGAGGCGCAGCCCGGCGCGCTCGATGCGCTTCTCGATGACGCTCGGCCGCCCGATCAGCACCGGGCGCGCGATGCCCTCGTCGACGACGCCCTGCACCGCGCGCAGCACGACGTCCTCCTCGCCTTCCGCGTAGACGACGCGCTTGACGTCCTCGCGCGCGCGGTCGAACAGCGGCTTCATGACGAGGCCGGTGCGGAACACGAACTGCGTGAGCTTCTCGCGGTACGCCTCGGCATTCCTGATCGGACGCGTTGCGACGCCGGAGTCGCTCGCGGCCTTCGCGACCGCCGGTGCGAGCTCGACGAGCAGGCGCGGGTCGAACGGCTGCGGGATGAGGTAATCGGGCCCGAACGACATCATCTTGCCGCCGTACGCCGCCGCCGCGACGTCGGAGGCTTCCTTGCGCGCGAGCCCCGCGATCGCGTGCACGCACGCGAGCTTCATCGCCTCGTTGATCGTGGTGGCGCCGACGTCGAGCGCGCCGCGGAAGATGTAAGGGAAGCAGAGCGCGTTGTTGACCTGGTTCGGGTAGTCGCTGCGCCCGGTCGCGATGATCGCGTCGGGGCGCACGGCCTTCGCATGCTCGGGAAGGATCTCCGGATTCGGGTTCGCGAGCGCGAGGATGATCGGCAACTTCGCCATCTTCGCGACCATCTCGGGCTTCAGCACGCCCGCGGCGGACAGGCCGAGGAACACGTCGGCGCCGTCGACGAGCTCGCCGAGCGTGCGCGCGGTCGTGTCGCGCGCGTAGCGCGACTTGGCTTCGTCCATGTCCTCGGTGCGGCCCTTGTAGATGACGCCCTTGCGATCGATCGCGGTGATGTGCTCGCGCTTGACCCCGAGCGCCACGAGCATGTCGAGGCACGCGATGCCGGCAGCACCTGCGCCCGAGCACGCGACCTTGACGTCACCGATGTTCTTCCCGACGACGTGCAGCGCGTTGATGACGGCGGCGCCGACGATGATCGCGGTGCCGTGCTGGTCGTCGTGGAACACCGGGATCTTGATGCGCTCGCGCAGCTTCTTCTCGATGTAGAAGCACTCGGGCGCCTTGATGTCCTCGAGGTTGATGCCGCCGAACGTCGGCTCGAGCGACGCGATGATGTCGACGAGCTTGTCGGGGTCGTTCTCGTTGATCTCGATGTCGAACACGTCGATGCCGGCGAACTTCTGGAACAGCACGCCCTTGCCTTCCATCACCGGCTTCGCGGCGAGCGGCCCGATGTTGCCGAGCCCGAGCACCGCGGTGCCGTTCGTGATGACGGCGACGAGGTTGCCGCGCGCCGTCATCTCCGAGACCGCGCTCGGATCCTCGACGATGAGGTCGCACGCGGCGGCGACGCCCGGCGAATACGCGAGCGAAAGATCCTTCTGCGTGACGAGCGGCTTGGTCGGGGTGACCTTGATCTTCCCCGGCGGGTGCAGCCGGTGGTACTCGAGCGCCTGCGTGCGCAGGTCCGGCGTCGCGTTCTCGTCCTGTGACATCGCCCACTCCCCAATGAGGCCAGGGACGCCCCTGACCAACCACGGTAAGCCGTTGTTTTGACGCGAGGATAACATGCGGGTCCGGCAGTGTTCGGCTGCGACGGTCCACGCGAACCGTGCGTGATGGTGGGCATGCGCACCTACAATCGTCGCTCGCCACGGAGCTTCAGATGAGTCGCGCGTACATTGACCTGTTCAGCGATACGAAGACCCGCCCGACGCCCGCGATGCGCGCCGCGATGGCGAGCGCCGAAGTCGGCGACGAGGCGGCTTTCGAGGACCCGACCGTCAATGCGCTGTGCGATCGCGTTGCCGCATTGCTCGGCAAGGAAGCGGCGCTGTTCACGCCGTCCGGCACGATGTGCAACCAGATTGCCCTCGCCGTGCTCGGCCGCCCGGGCGACGAAGTGATCTGCGATCGCACCGCGCATATCGTGATGTACGAAGCGGGCGGCGTCGCGGCAAACGCCGGCTTGAATGCACTG
>DATLNY010000360.1:0-7620 GCA_035536495.1 Candidatus Saccharimonadia bacterium
CGAGCGCCTCGGCGGGGGTCCAGTCGTGGCGGAGCTCGGAAAGGGTCATCGGCTGACGTCCTGCCGCGGCGGCGGCGTACGGGGGCGGCGCGGAAATGGAGCGACAGTGTCGAAAGCGGGCAGGAGGCTGTCAACTTGGGGCGCATCGGTTGGGTTGACGGCCTCGTCCGGCGGATCGCGCACGAGCTGCTGCCGCCGTGCTGCGTGCTCTGTGGCCTGCGCGGCGCAGGGCGCGACCTCTGCGCGGGGTGCCGGGCCGCGTTGCCGACCGATGCGCACTGCTGCCCGCGCTGCGCCCTGCCGCTCGCGCACGCGGCTGCGGCCTGCGGCGCGTGCCTCGCACGGCCGCCGGCGTGGCGCGCGATGCACGTGCCGTTCCGCTACGCGTGGCCGCTCGACCGCCTCGTCGCGCGTTACAAGTACGGCGGTGATCTTGCGGCCGGCGCGCTGCTCTCGGCGCTGCTCGCCGAGCACGTGCGAAGTCGCGTGCCCGACATCGACGCGATCGTGCCGGTGCCGCTGTCGCACGCGCGGCTGCGCGCGCGGGGCTTCAACCAGGCGCTCGAGCTGTCGCGGCCGCTCGCACGAGCGCTTTCGCTGGGGATGCCGCACCGCGCCTTGTGGCGCTGCCGCGAAACCAGCGCGCAATCGGGGCTCGATGCAGAAGCACGGCGGCGCAACGTCCGCGGCGCGTTCGCCGCATCGCGCGATGTCGCGGGCTGCCGGATCGCGCTGGTCGACGACGTCGTGACGACCGGTGCGACCGCCGCTGCCTGCACGCGCGCGCTGCACGACGCGGGCGCGCGCTCGGTCGAGGTCTGGGCCGTCGCGCGCGCGCCGCCGCCGTCGTCGTCGTCGCGTCAGGCCGGCGCGAGCGCGTAGTCGAGCGCTATGCCCGCGAACAGCACGAGCCCGACGTAGTGGTTCGAGCGAAACGCGGCGAAGCAGCGCTCCGCCGAGCGGTCGCGCGCGTACCACAGCTGCCACGCGCACATCGCCGCGGCGACGAGCAGCGAAACGCGGTACGGCATCCCGAACCCCGCCCTCGCGCCGACGAACGCCATCGCGCCGACGAAGCTCGCGAGCAGCGTGCCGACCGCGACGAGGTCGAGATCGCCGAACAGGATCGCGGTCGAGCGCGCGCCGGCGCGCAGGTCGTCGTCGCGGTCGACCATCGCGTACCACGTGTCGTAAGCGGTGACCCACAACAGGTTGGCCGTGAACAAAAGCCACGCGAGCGGCGGCGGCCACGCGTCGGTGACCGCGGTGTACGCCATCGGGATGCTCATGCCGAACGCCGCGCCGAGCCAGACCTGCGGCCACCACGTGTGCCGTTTCATGTACGGATACGCGATCGCGAGCAGCGCCGCGGCGCCGGCGAGCATCATCGTCTTGCGGTTCGTCAGCAGCACGAGCCCGAGCGCGATCGCAAGCAGCACGACGAACACCAGCACCGCCTCGCGCGGCGTGACGCTGCCGCGCGCGAGCGGGCGCGTCGCGGTGCGCGCGACGTGGGGGTCGAGCCCGCGGTCGGCGTAGTCGTTGATGACGCAGCCCGCCGAGCGCATCACGACGACGCCGAGCGTGAACACGACGAGCGTGCCGAGCGACGGCATGCCGCCGGACGCGAGCCAAAGCGCCCACCAGGTCGGCCACAGCAGCAGCAACCAGCCGATCGGCCGGTCCTGGCGCGTCAGCAGCGCGTATTCGCGCAGGCGCTCGTAGATCCGCGGCGACATCCACTCGAGCAGCCGCGGCGGCCGCACGACCGCCTGCCCGGTGCGCGCGGCGATCGTCGCGCGCCGCACGGCCTGTCGCGTCGGAGGAAGCTTCTGCTGCACGACGCCATGTTAATGCGTCGCGCCGCCCGCCCCGCGACCACATCGAGCCCCTCTCCCCCCGGGAGAGGGGTTGGGGAGAGGGTCCGAGACTTGCGCAGTCGATACTCGAAGCGCGCGCCCCTGATCGATGCAGCGCATCTCGCCGGAACGCGTCTGGACACCCGAACCCTCACCCCGACCCCTCTCCCGGTGGGAGAGGGGAGAACGCTACGGCGTCGTGAGATCGACGACGACGCGCCACGCGCCGTCCTCGTAGCGCCACGCACGCTGGTAGAGGCTCGGTTTGGCCGGATCGCCACCCCACCCGGCGGTCGCGCCGAGATCGCCCGCTGCGGCGATGCGGATCGACGCGAGGTCCGTCGCGGGCTGCCGCGCAAGCTTCGCGCGTGCCGCGTCGCCCTGCAGGGGCAGGCTGCCGTGGCGCAGCACGATCGCGTCGACGGTCGCCGCATCCCGCCACGCGGCCGCGGCGGCGCCGGTCGCGAGCTTCGCCGCGAGCGCACGATCGGCGGTGAGCAATTCCTGCAGCCGCACCGCGGCCTGCGCGGCCGAAAGCGCCTCGGCGCGCGCGCGCCGTGGGCCGTGGCGCGCGACGGTCTTCGACAGCTCGACCGGCTCGTGGTTGACGCCGAGGTCGAGCACGTTGCGGAATTCCCCCGCCGCGTTGCGCTGCCAGATGCTGAAGAAGTGCGTGCCGCTCGCCTCGCCGGGCTTGTCCTTCGCGCGCAGCAGCGCGGGCCCGATCGTCCAGCCGAGATCACCCGAGGCCGACACCTCGGCACGCTCGGGCGCCCAGTCGAGCAGCACCGTGTCGGCCTGCGCCGGCTGCGCTGCGTAGTACGCCGCGGCGACTTTCGGACCGGGACGGAACAGGATCGCATCGGGCGCCATCCAGGCGCGGAACGCCGCGCCGACGCCCTCGCGCGGCGACGTCGCCGCGAACGCGCGCTCGGCGGCGACGAGCGCGTCGAAGTCGTCGTCGCGCGCAGCGGCCGGCGACGACGCGAGCGCGAGCAGCAACAGGCAGGAAACGGCAGCGAGGCGCATCAGGAACCTCCGTCGGGCGCGTGGGCGCGGAAGGTCCGCGGCGTCACGCCGTACGCGCGACGGAACGCCGCGCTGAAGTGGCTGTGGTGAGCGTAGCCGAGCTCGAGCGCGATCGCGGTGATCGTACTTGCGTGATTCGCGAGCAATGCGCGTGCGCGCTCGAGCCGCAGCCGTTCCTGGTACGCGTGCGGTGTCACGCCGTAGCAGCGGCGGAACTCGCGCAGCAGGTGGAACGGCGAGCAGCCGGCGTCGCCGGCGAGCTGCGCGAGCGGCAGCGGCTTCGTGTACTCGCGCTCGATCCGCGCCCGCACGCGCGCGAACGGTGCCGACGCAGCCGCCCCGATCGCGCTCAAGCAACGGCAGCCGGGACCGACTGCACCGCGTCGGCGCGCGCACGCTTCAATGCGCGCTCGTTCGCGTGGACGGCGTCGCCGCCGCGCCGGTACTGCGAGGCCGTCACGCCGAAGTGCGAGCGAAACAGCCGCGCGAACGCGCACCGGTTGTCGTAGCCGTGGCGCTCGGCGACGACCGCGATCGCTTCGTCGCCGGCGCGCAGCGCGCGCGCTGCCGCCTCGAGACGCACCCGCGTGAGGTAGCGGTGCGGCGTCTCGCCGTAGACGTGGCCGAAGCTGCGGACGAAGTGCCAGACCGAAAGGTGCGCGACGTCGGCGAGCTCGCGCATCGTGTAATCGCGCGCCGGCCCGTGGCCGACCGCGAGACGGACACGATTGAGGCGCGCGTAGAGGTGGCGCCGATGCCGGTCGGTTCGCCCGCTCGTCCGCGCAAGCCAGGGCGCATGTTCGTGCTGGCGCTCGACGAGGCGCGCGAGCGCCGCGGCGCAGAGCTCGGCGAGCGCCCATTCGCCGCCGGGACGGTCGAACGCGTGGTCGAGCGCATCGAGCTCGTCGCGCGACATGAGGTCCGACACCTCGCCGAGCGCGGCGAACAGCACCGGCTCGGCCGGCGCGATCCCGAGCACACGTTGCGCGATGCGCGCAGCACAGCGCGCGGGGAATGCGAGCGCGACGAAGCCCGCGTCGCGCGCCGCGGCGACCGACGCCTCGATCCGCGCGCCGGGTTCCGTCACCGCGTACCTGCCCGACTCGAGCACGCAGGCGCTGCCGTCGACGACGAGGGTGAGGCTCCCGCGGCGCGCGATCCACAGCACGCCCGGCGCGTGCAGCGCGCGAACCGGTGCGGCGAGGCGGCCTTCGATCACGGTCCAGCGCTCGCCGTGTCGGCGAAGCAGCTCGGGCGCCGACGCGAGCTCGTGCGGCGCGGTGCCGGCGCGCACGAGGCCGACCGCCGGCCGCTCGCTACCTGCAGGGTTGCCTCGATCGATCGCGTACATGGAATCCTCCACCCGGGGATTCCGACGCTAGGGATCCGCGCAGCCCGTGTCCCGAGCGCACGCTAGAGATTGTCTGGAATTGCGCGTTCAGCGCGCTGAAGGCCGTCCGACAGCCCGGCGACGTCGCGATGAACCCGCTGCAAGCCGTTGATCGGTCGTGACGGATCGTCACTCCGGCACGATTTTCGGCGCCCGAGCCCGCAGAGTTGCCGTTCTTGCGCGAAATCGCGCCTCGGCGTCGCTACCTGATCTCGGCGAGCACGAGGTCGTGATCTTCGCGCCCGCGCTCGGTCACGAGCACGTGCCGGCGGTCGGCCGAGAGCGCCATCGAGATCCCCGCGAGCATCGACGGGATCTCGCGGACGAGCCGGACTTCGCCGCCGCCGACGGGCACCTCGTAGACGGCCGAGCGCCCGTCACTGGCGTTGTCGAGGAACAGCACGCGCGCGCCGTCGAGGATCCACGAGTCCATGTTGCGATACGCGATCCGGTTGCTGACGAGCGTCTCGGCGCCGGTCTCGGCGTCGAGGCGGAACAGGCCGTCGCCGGCGACGCGCGTGTAGTAGATGTATCGGCCGGCCAAGTCGAACACCGGGTCGCTCGCGCCGAGGCTGCGCGCGAACACACGCACGCGCGAAGGATCGTCGAGGTTGCGCTGCACGATGCGCCATCCCTCGCCGCCCTGCTCGGAATAGACGAGCGCGCGTCCGTCGGGCGCGAAGCTGCCGTAGCGGCCCGAAGTCCCCGCGGGATTGACGCGTGCGAGCTTCGCGCTGCGTGCATCGACGACGTACTGCACCGACTCGGCCCCTTGGCGCGCCGTGTAGGTCACGCGCTTGCCGTCGTGCGACCAGCGCGGCCGCATGATCGTGCCGCCCGCGGCGCGCGCGAGCACGCGGGTCGAGTCGCTTTCGGGCTCGTAGAGCCACAGCGCGCGCGCCCCGCTGCGCGACGACACGAACACGACGCGGCCGTCGTCCGGCGCGTACTGCCCGCCGTCGTCGCCGGCCGACGACGGCGCGATCGCGCGCGTCATCGCGGCTTCGGGCTCGAGCGGGTACTCGACCATGCGGCTCCCGATCGACTGGCGCTGGAACACGAGCCGGTTGCGCCGCGTCGCGATGTCGGGCCAGTACGCGTCGCGCTCGCCGAGCGCGACGAGCGACAGGTCGGACAGGTCGAGCGCGTACAGCGACGAGCCGCCCTCGTGGTCGGACGACACGACGAGGCCGCGGCCGTCGGGCAGCCAGTCGTGCCCGCGGATCAGCGACTGCAGCTGCGTGACGCGCCGCGCCTCGCCGCCGGCGATCGGCACGACCCACAGGTCCGAGAACGGCGCCGCGCCGCGCCGGAACGCGATATGGCGCCCGTCGGGCGAGATCTTCGGATCGATGTCGGATTCGCCCGAGCGCGGCGCATATGAGATGTCGCGCGTGTCGCCGCTCTCGAGGTCGAGGACCGCGAGCCCGGGCGCTTCGCCCTTGCGCTCGCGCGTCAACACGAGGAAGCGCCCGTCCGGCGCCCAGTCGAAGTAGTCGACGAGGAACGGGCGGCACTGGTGCACTTCGCGCTCGACGCCGCCGAGCGCACTGACGATGTGCAGGCTGCACGCGCCGTCGTCGCGCAGGCGCAGGAACGCGAGGTTCGCGCCGTCGGGCGACCAGACCGCGAGGTCCTCGTGATACGCGCCGTCCGGCAGGTCGCGCGTCACGCGCACCGGCCGGGTTCCGTCGACCGCGCGCACGAGCAGGCGAAAATGCTCCTTCTCCGCGATCGGCGCGGAGTACGCGATGAAGCCGCCGTCGGGCGACAGCCGCGCCCACACCTCCGCGCCGGGTTCGCTCGTCGCGTAGTGGACGTCGGCGAGCTTGGGCGCTGCGGGCTGCGCCGGCGCGAGCGAACTGCGATCGCGCAGCATCGGCACCGCGACGACGAGCAGCGCGAGTGCGGCGAGCGCGATCGCGAGGGCGTACGGCGTGCGCCGCTGCCCGGTCGGCGCGCTCGGGCCGCGCTGCGGGAAGCCGATGACCTCGCCGCGCGCGCCGCCCGTTTCGGTCGAGACCGCCGCGATGAGCCGGTAACCGACCTTCGGGATCGTCTCGATGTAGCTCGGTGACCGAAGCTCGTCGCCGAGCGCGCGGCGCAGCTCCTTGATTGCGGTATTGAGCAGGTCCTGCGACGACTCGCTCGCGGGCCACACGCGCTCGAACAACAGGTCGCGCGCGACGACCTGGCCCGGCGCGCGCACGAGCTCGTCGAGCACGGCAGCACTCTTCGGCGTCAGCTTCTGCTCCTCGCCGTCGCGGTGCAGCCGGCACGCGTCGGGCTCGAACACCCACGCGCCGACGCGCACGAGCCGCACGGCGGCGTTCGGTCTGAACGGATGGACGTTGCTCGTCATGGCGCGTTCGCGGGATGCTTCGGGGGATTGTAGGGCTCCGTCCGATGACGCGTCGCGCTCGCGACAAGAACCGCACCGTCGCGCCGCGCAAGATCCGGATGGTTCCGCCTGCGCTGCGCGCGCACGCTGTCGACCGGAACCCGCCGGAGACACCCGTGACCGATCCTGAATCGCCCGACGCGGACGCGACCTTCGCCGCGCTGTGCCGCTACCTCGAGTCGCGCAGCGATGCGCGCGTCACGCTCGCCGAGCTCGGGATGCGTGCCGGCATGACGCCGACGGTGCTGCAGCGCCGCTTCAAGGCGCACGTCGGCGTGACCCCGAAGGAATACCAGGAAGCCCACCGCCTGCGCGCGCTGCGACGCGAGCTGCGCGAGGCACCGAGCATCAGCGATGCGATCTACGGCGCCGGCTACGGCTCGGGCTCGCGCGTCTACGAGCACGTCGATACGCGCCTCGGAATGACGCCTGCGCAATACCGCGCGCGCGGCGCCGGCGTCGCCGTGTCGTGGGCCGCCGGCGATTCGGCACTGGGACGCCTGCTGATCGGTGCGACCGACCGCGGCATCTGCTTCCTGCAGTTCGGCGACGACGACGCGCAGCTCATCGAGGCGCTCGCGCGCGAATACCCGCGCGCGGTGCTGAGCGCGATGCCCGACGCGCGACGCGACGAGTTCACGCGCTGGATGCACGTGTTGTCGGACTACCTCGAAGGCGAGGCGACGAGGATTGCGCTGCCGCTCGACCCGCACGGCACCGCGTTCCAGCTGAAGGTCTGGAAGGCGCTGCAGCGGATCCCGTTCGGCGAGGTCGCGTCGTACTCGGAGATTGCGCGGCGCATCGGCGCCCCGCGCGCGACGCGTGCGGTCGCGAACGCCTGCGCGCGCAACACGATCGCGCTCGCGATCCCGTGCCACCGCGTCATCCGGGGCGACGGCGCGCTCGGCGGCTACCGCTGGGGCGAGGCGCGCAAGCGCACG
>DATLNY010000361.1:0-3300 GCA_035536495.1 Candidatus Saccharimonadia bacterium
GCCCGCCCGGATCCACTCGGCGATCCTGCTTCGTGAAAATTCCGCAAACAGCTCGGCGGCGGCCTGGTCGGCGCGCGAGCCGCCGGAGCCGTCCGGAACCACGGCTTCGCGCCGCACGCGCGTCGCGCCGGGCGGCGCTTCGACGCATTCCTCGTCGCTCTCGGGCAGTTTCGCTATCATCGTGGGCCGATTCTAAGCGCCGGCCACCCTTCCGCATGCGTTCCCACGCTCCGCTCCCCCGTTTCCTGATGATTTTCCTCGCGCTGGCGCTGTCGGCCTGCGGCGGCCGCACGAAGCTCGACGCGACCGAGCTGCTGCCCGTCGACGAGCTCTACGCCGAAGCGAAGCAGTCCCTCGACTCGGGCAACTACGATCGCTCGATCCGTTACTACAAGCGCCTCGTCGCGCGCTTCCCGTTCGGGCGCTACACCGAGCAGGCGCAGCTCGACCTCGCGTTCGCGCAGTTCAAGTCGAGCGACAACGACGAAGCGTTCTCGACGATCAACCGGTTCGTCAAGACGTACCCGACGCATCGCCACATCGACTACGCGTTCTACCTGCGCGGCCTCATCAACTTCAATCGCGAGATCGGGCTGCTCGAGCGCTACATCCGCCAGGACAACACGCGGCGCGACCGCGGCTTCGCGCGCCAGTCGTTCAAGGACTTCGGCGAGCTGCTCGAGCGCTACCCGAACAGCCGGTACGCACCGGATGCGCGCCAGCGCATGGTGCACCTGCGCAATGGCCTAGCGCAGTCCGAGCTCAACGTCGCGGAGTTCTACTTCCGCCGCAAGGCGTATGTCGCGGCGCAGGGGCGCGCGAAGTACATCATCGAGAACTACCAGGAAACGCCCCAGAGCGCCGACGCGCTCGCGATCCTCGCGGAAAGTTATCGGCTGCTCGGCGAGGAGAAGCTCGCGACCGATACAAAGCGCGTGCTCGAGCTCAACTATCCCGACCACGCGTACCTCAACGGCGACTGGCCCGCGAGGGTCAGCTTCTGGCGCCGGTTGATGCCGTTCCGCAGCAGCTGATCGCTTCGCAACGCCTGGCCGCGTTCGGCCTGTCGAGCGCGCGCCCGGATCGGCCGGCGGCGTTCGCAATCATTCCTTGCGCCGCGCGACCATCAGGACGTTGCGCCCGAGCGGTGGACGGACCAGCCGCTCGAGCCATCGCACGACCGGCACCGCGAACGTGTCGTAGCTCCCGACGTTGCGCGGATTGAGCATGGCGCCTCCGAGCACCATGAACAGGTACCACGGCACCATGCCGGGCAAGTCGACGTAGTGCAGCCGCTCGACCTGGAAACCGGCCAGCGCGGCGCGCTCGCCGAGCTCGCGGCGGCGGTATCGCCGCACGTGTCCGACGCGACGATCGAACGCACTCATGAGCCACGGCAGCGCCGGCGAAAAGACGAGCAGTGCACCACCCGGTCGCAGCAGCGCGTGCGCGCGCCGCATCTCGGCGAGGTCGTCCGCGATGTGCTCGAGCACGTTGTTGTAGACGACTGCATCGAAGCGCGCGGCGTCACCGTCGAGATCCGAGGTCGTCGCGCGATGGACCCTGACGCGCGCGTCGCCGCCGTGGCGCGCGACGAGCAGCGAGTGCATGTCGTGCGACGGCTCGATCGCCGTCAGCGACATCGGCGAAGCGGCGAGCAGCGCTTGCGTGAACGTGCCGGCGCCCGCGCCGACCTCGAGCACGTCGCCCGCCAGGCAACTCCGGAATTCGTCGCGGATCCACGCGTGGTAGTTCGGCGCGTGGGCCATCGCCTCGAGGTCTCGTCCTTCGTAGTCGAACGAGCCCCGCTTCATCGCCCGATGCTCAACGCAGGCGGGACTGCACTGTCTTCCCGAGGTCGGCCGGCGACTTGACCGTCGTGACGCCCGCGCGCTCGAGCGCGGCGAACTTGCCGGCGGCCGTGCCCTGCCCGCCCGACACGATCGCACCGGCGTGTCCCATGCGGCGCCCCGGCGGCGCCGACGCGCCGGCGATGAACGCGACGACGGGCTTCGTGACGAACTCGGCGATGTATTCCGCCGCTTCCTCTTCGGCTGTGCCGCCGATTTCGCCGACCATGATGATCGCCTCGGTCTTCGGATCGGCCTCGAACAGCGCGAGTGCGTCGATGAAATTCATGCCGTGGATCGGATCGCCGCCGATGCCGATGCAGGTGCTCTGGCCGAGGCCTGCGTTCGTCGTCTGGAACACCGCCTCGTAGGTCAGCGTGCCCGAGCGCGAGACGATGCCGACGCGGCCGGGCTGGTGGATGTGGCCCGGCATGATCCCGATCTTGCACTCGCCCGGCGTGATGATGCCGGGGCAGTTCGGGCCGATCAGCACGGTGTCGGGATACGCCTTCAGCGCATTCTTGACGCGCAGCATGTCGAGCACCGGGATGCCTTCGGTGATCGTCACGATCAAGGCGACGCCCGCGTCGGCCGCCTCGAGGATCGCGTCGGCCGCGTACGGCGGCGGCACGTAGATGACGGTCGCGTCGGCGCCGGTCTCGTCGACCGCGTCCTCCACGGTGTTGAACACCGGCAGGCCGAGATGCAGCGAGCCGCCCTTGCCCGGCGTCACGCCGCCGACGAGCATCGTCCCGTACTCGAGCGCCTGCTCGGAATGGAACGTGCCCTGCTGGCCGGTAAAGCCCTGGCAGATGACCTTCGTGTTCCGGTCGACGAGGACGCTCATTTCCTGTCCTTCACGGCTGCGACGGCCTTCGCGGCGGCGTCGTTCAGATCGATCGCGGTGAGGATCTCGAGGCCCGAGTTCGAGAGCAGCTCGCGGCCCTTCTCGACGTTCGTGCCTTCGAGCCTGACGATGACGGGGATCTTGATGCCGACGTCCTTGACCGCCGCGATGATGCCTTCCGCGATCATGTCGCAGCGCACGATGCCGCCGAAGATGTTGACGAGGATCGCGCGGACCTTGTCGGACGAGAGGATCAGCTTGAACGCCTCGGTGACGCGCTCCTTCGTCGCGCCGCCGCCGACGTCGAGGAAGTTCGCGGGCTCGCCGCCCGCGAGCTTGATGACGTCCATCGTCGCCATCGCGAGCCCGGCGCCGTTGACCATGCAGCCGATGTCGCCGTCCATCTGCACGTAGTTGAGGTTGTGGTCGGCGGCGGTCGCCTCGACGGCGTCCTCCTGCGACACGTCGCGCATCGCCTCGAGCTTCGGCTGGCGGAACGTCGCGTTGTCGTCGGAATTGAGCTTGCCGTCGAGCGCGACGAGGTCGCCGCCGGGCACGATCGCGAGTGGGTTGAGCTCGATCAGCGACAGGTCGTACTTGTTG
>DATLNY010000362.1:0-2303 GCA_035536495.1 Candidatus Saccharimonadia bacterium
GGCGCTGGATGCGCTCGCTGCCGGACACACGGGCGTGACGGTGCTCGACGTCGGCAGCGGCGCCGGGCTCCCCGGGATCCCGATCGCGGTCGCGCGCCCCGCCTGGAGCGTGACGTTGCTCGAGCCGGTGCAGAAGAAGCACGCCTTCATGACGCAGGCGGTCGCGACGCTCGGATTGCGCAACGCGTCGCCGCTGGCGCAGCGCGTCGAGGATTTTCGCGCCGCGATCCCTTTCACGATCGCGGTTTCGCGTGCGTTCTCCGACCTGGCGTCGTTCGCAGAGTCGACCAGCCGTCACGTCGCCGCCGACGGTGCGCTCGTCGCGATGAAGGGCGTGCATCCCGACGAGGAGCTGCGCGAGCTGCCCCCTGCGTTCGTGGTTTCGGAGGCGATCGCGCTGCGCGTTCCCGGCGTCGATGCGTCGCGCCACCTGATCGTCATGCGGCCGGCGCGCGCGGACGTCCCGCCGTGCAGATGAGCTCCGCGGGCGCGGTGCCGATGGCCAAGGCCCCGCGCATCATCGCCGTCGCGAACCAGAAGGGCGGCGTCGGGAAGACGACGACGTCGGTCAACCTGTCGGCGAGCCTCGTGGCGATGAAGCGGCGCGTGCTGCTGGTCGACCTCGATCCCCAGGGCAACGCGACGACCGGCGCGGGTGTCGACAAGCGCAAGCTCGAGAGCACCGTGTACCAGGTGCTGCTCGGCGAGCGGACGATCGCGCAGGCGCGCGTGGTCTCGCCGTCGGGGGGGTTCGACCTCGTCGGCGCGAACCGCGAGCTCGCGGGCGCCGAGGTCGAGCTCGTCGATCTCCCGGAGCGCGAGACGCGGCTCAAGGACGCGCTGGCCGAGGCGCTCGCGCAAATGAGGAACGCGATCAGCGAGGTGGCCGGCGAGTACGATTTCGTCGTGCTGGACTGCCCGCCATCGCTGTCGCTGCTCACGCTGAACGGGCTGTGCGCGGCTGACAGCGTGCTGATCCCGATGCAATGCGAGTACTACGCGCTGGAGGGGCTGTCCGATCTCGTGCAGACGGTGAAGAAGGTGCGCGCGCATCTCAACCCGCGGCTCGAGATCGAGGGCTTGCTGCGCACGATGTACGACCCCCGCAACACGCTCGCACAGAACGTCGCGGCGGAGCTCGAGCGACACTTCGGTGACAAGCTCTATCGCACTGTCGTGCCGCGCAACATCCGCCTCGCCGAAGCTCCCTCGCACGGCATGCCGGCGCTGAAGCTCGAGCCGCGCAGCAAGGGCGCGCTCGCCTATCTCGCGCTCGCCGGGGAGATCCTGCGGCGCGAGGAGGCGCGGGCAGCGATGGCGGGGGCCGCGCAGCCGGCCGACGCGAACTAGCGAGGACAGACGATGATCCGACCGAAGGGGCTTGGACGCGGGCTCGACGCATTGCTCGCCGGCACCGACGAGGCCGCGCCGTCGAGGGATGCGCTGCAGACCATCGCGCTCGACCGCCTGCGACCCGGGCGCTACCAGCCGCGCACGCGCATGGACGATGCATCGCTCGGCGAGCTTGCCGAATCGATCCGCTCGCAGGGCGTGATGCAGCCGATCCTCGTGCGTCCGGTCGACGGCGGCCGCTTCGAGATCATCGCCGGCGAGCGGCGCTGGCGCGCGGCGCAGCGCGCCGGATTGCGCGAGATCCCGGTGCTGGTCAAGGCCGTTCCCGACCAGGCCGCGCTCGCGCTGATCGAGAACATCCAGCGCGAGGACCTGAATCCCCTCGAGGAGGCGCAGGGGCTCAAGCGGCTGATCGACGAGTTCGGCCTCACGCACGACGCCGCGGCGCAGGCCGTCGGTCGCTCGCGCAGCGCGGTGACGAACCTGCTTCGCCTCACGCAGCTTGCGAAGCCGGTGCAGGAGTACCTCATGGGCAACGCGCTGGAGATGGGGCATGCCCGCGCGCTGCTCGCGCTATCGGCCGCTCAGCAGACGTCGACCGCGGCACGCGTCGTCGAGCGCAGGCTGTCGGTGCGGGAGACGGAGCGCCTGGTCCAGCAGCTTGCCGCGCCGGTGAAGCGGGCGCGCCTTGCCCCGGCGGCCGGCGATACCGACACGCGGCGTCTCGAGACCGAGCTCGCGGAGCGCCTGGGCGCCGCCGTGAGGATCGAGCCTGGCCGGAAGGGCAGCGGCCGCGTCGTCATCCGCTACGGCAGCCTCGAGGAGCTGGACGGCATCCTGGCGAAGCTGCGCTGAGGATCACGCGGCGCTTGCTCGCAGGCTCGTACGTGCGGCGGACGACGCGCGTTCAGAGCTGCTTCAGCATCGTCTCCGCGTCCGAGACCTCGTAC
>DATLNY010000363.1:0-3389 GCA_035536495.1 Candidatus Saccharimonadia bacterium
GGTCGTGGCGGCAGTCGCCGATCCGAACGCGCCCGTGCCCGCGCCCGATCCGAATGCGCCGGCCGCGCCGAACACGGGCGTGCAGCCGGGCGAGGCGACGGTGACGGCGAATGCCGACGAGATCCGCCGGCGGATCGAGGAACGGCGCAAGCAGCTGCGCGAGGAAGCGCAACGAATGATGCAGGAGCAGGACAAGCAGTGAGCGACCACGGAGTCACGATGCACAAAGCCCCCCTCATGCTGGCGTTCGCGGCGCTGACCCTGCTCGCGGGTTGCCGCACGGCACCGGAGCGCCGCGAGCGCGAGCTCGTGCTCGACTCGTGGCCGGCGCGCGAGCCGGCCGTGTCGGTCGCCGAAGAGCGCCCGCCGCCGCCCGAGCCGACGGTCGCCGAATCCGACGCCGCGATCACCGCCGCGCGCGCGTCGCGCGCCGAAGTCGAGATGGGATCCGGCGTGTTCTTCAACCGCAACGTCGCGGGCCGCTCGCTGACGACGCCGTCGGTCGCGGGCGAGGTCACGTTCAATTGGGAGAACGTCCCGGTACAGGAGGTCGTCAAGGCGATCCTCGGCGACCTCATGCAGGAGAACTACGTCATCGCGCCGGGCGTGCAGGGCTCGGTGACGTTCGCGACCTCGAGGCCGATCAGCGCGAGCCAGGCGCTCGGCGTGCTCGAGATGGTGCTGTCGTGGAACGGCGCGGCGATCGTGCACAAGGACGGCCGCTACACCGTGCTGCCGCTCGCGCAGGCGCTGCCGGGCAACCTCACGCCGCGCATCGGCCCGCCGAGCCTCGCGCGCGGCTACGAGGTGCGCGTCGTGCCGTTGAAGTACGTCTCGCCGACGGAGATGCAGAAGATCCTGACGCCGTACGTGCGCCAGGGCGCGATCATCAGCGCCGACAACACGCGCGGCATGATCGTGCTGGCCGGCAACGCCTCGGAGCTCGCGAACTACATCGAGACGATCGAGGTGTTCGACGTGAACTGGCTCAAGGGCATGTCGGTCGGGATCTTCCCGCTCGAGCGCGTCGACGCGAAGGAGATCGTGCCTGAGCTCGACAAGATCTTCGGCGAGGGCGCCGGCACGCCGCTCGCGGGGATGTTCCGCTTCCTGCCGATCGAGCGCATGAACGCGGTGCTCGTCATCACGCAGCAGCCGGAATACCTCGCCGAAGCCGAGAAATGGCTCGCGCGGCTCGACCGCGGCGGCTCGGACGCGGGCTCGCAGCTGTACGTCTACTACGTCAAGAACGTCAAGGCGACGGACCTCGCCGAGAAGCTCACGGAGGTCTTCACCGGCAGCAAGAGCACGACGCGCACGACGACCGCGACGGTCGGCGGCGTGGTGCCGGGCGTCGAGTCCGTCGAGATCTCGAGCCTCAACGCGCCGGCGCGCGAAGCGCAGGTGCAGTCCGAGGTCAAGACCGAAACGACGTCGGACGTCGCGCCGGTCGCGCCGGTGTCCGCGCCGGGCGCGGTCGGCGGCACCGGCATCGCGATCGTCGAGAGCGAGAACATCAAGATCACCGCGATCGAGGAGTCGAACGCGCTGATGATCCGCGCGACCTCGTCGGAGTACCACTCGATCGAGCGGGCGATCCAGCGCCTCGACATCGTGCCGCTGCAGGTCGTGATCGAGGCGAAGATCCTGCAGGTCAACCTGACCGACAACCTCAGGTTCGGCGTGAAGTGGGCCTTCGAGAACAGCCGCCTCGGCGAGGACACCTTCGGCTTCCGCACCCGCGTGCGCGGCTTCGGCACCGCGAACGAAGGCCGCAATTCGTGGGTGAGCTATGCCGGCGCGATCGCGGACACCGGCGCGCTGACCTGGACCTTCGTCAACACCGCGGCCGAGGCGATGCTGTCGGCGCTGCAGACCGACGGCCGCACCGAGATCCTCTCCGCGCCCTCGCTCGTCGTCCTGAACAACAAGGAGGCGAGCATCAACGTCGGGCAGCAGCTGCCGGTCGTGAGCTCGTTCATCGGCGGCGGCGGGTTCGATCCGAACAACCCCGGCACCGGCAATCCAGGCCTCAACCAGAGCTACGTGCAGTTCCGCGACGTCGGCGTGATCCTCTCGGTGACGCCGCGCGTCAATCCGGGCGGGCTCGTGTTCCTCGAGATCAAGCAGGAGAAGAGCTCGCCGGGCAGCGGCCCAGTGGTCGGCGGCAACATCTCGGTCAACAAGCAGACGATCGAGACCGAGATCGCGGTGCAGAGCGGCGAGACGGTGCTGCTCGGAGGCCTGATCGACGACTCCGCGCAGAAGAACAAGGACGGCGTGCCGGGCCTCAGCAAGATCCCGATCATCGGCCGGCTGTTCGGCACCAGCAGCGTCAACAAGGCCCGCACCGAGCTGCTGGTGCTGATCACGCCGACCGTGATCGAGAACTCGCAGCAGGCGCGCGACGTGACCCACGCCTACCGGGAGAACTTCAAGGGCCTGCGCCCGTTGCTGCAGCGCGAGGTCGATCGCGCGCCATCGGTGCGCCGCTACGACCCGCCGCGCCCAGACCCCGACTTCGACGACTGACCCCGAGGAATGAAATGACCACAGCAACGCATGAAACCCCTTTGCGAAAGCGCTTTCTCGTGCTTCGGCTCGCCGTGGCGGCGCTCGCGCTGATGCTCGGCGCGTGTGCGAGCACCGGCGGCAGCAAGCCGTCGTCCGCGAAGGCCGCGCCGGAAGTGCGCGCGATCGAACGGTGGAACCTCCTGATCGCGGGCAAGGCCGACGAGGCATGGGAATACCTCAGCCCCGGCGCGCGCTCGACCAAGTCGCGCGAGGCCTACCAGGGCGAGATGACGCAGCGGCCTGTGCGGTGGGAGAAGGCCGAGCCGTTCGAGAAGCCTGAATGCGCGTCGACCGACGCGTGCACGGTCAAGATTCTTGTGACGTATTCGATGGACGTTCCCCTGCCGAACGTGGGCAGAATCAACTCCCCGGCCGTGCTCGAAGAAAAATGGATCGCGCTGGACGGGGTTTGGTACCATGTGCCGGCCCAGATTGCCGGGCGTTGAGCTCGACTGCCGCGCGCACGACGCAGAATCGTGCCGCGGTGCAAGCGGTATCCCGGTGTCGATGGTTCCCTCGTCATGAAGGAATCCCCCGGCGCGTGCGGGGTGCCACGGCGGCGTGTACCCGGGAAATCGGGTGCTTGCGTTGGTTTTAACGTTCCCTTATCCTTCGGCGCGCTCATGTCTAACCTTGACCCTAGCCGCGGCATAGAAAAGCCGCCGTGGGATCGGAGTGAGGTTAGGAGTCAACAACAGCAAAGCCCTGTGGTCCTAATTAGGAGTGTTGTGATGAAAAAGAACAGTCTTACGACGGCTCTCCTCGCTGGCTTGGCCGGCGCGGCGGGTCTCGCGACGACTGCCCATGCCGTCAAT
>DATLNY010000364.1:0-3279 GCA_035536495.1 Candidatus Saccharimonadia bacterium
CCAATCGAAGTTGCGGCCGGCGAGAGCCGCGCCCGCGACGAGGCTGATTTCCTCCCAGCGGTCCTGGCCGACGTCGCCGACGATGAAGTCGCCGGTGCTCCGATCGAAGCTGTAACGCCATGGATTGCGGAGGCCGTACGAGTAAGTTTCGTCGCACGCAGGATTCGCGCCGGTGAACGGGTTGCCGGTAGGGATCGCGTAGTTCGCCGAACCGTCGCTGCGGCCGGAGCACAGGCCGCTGGAGCCGGCCGGTGTCGTCGCGTCCACATCGATGCGCAGGAGCTTCCCGAGCAGCGCGCGGGATTCGGGACGTCCGCCGGTAGCGATGAAGTTGTCGTCTGCGGGGCAGTCCTGCGACAAACCTCCGCTCGACGCGCCGATGAGATCCGCGGGCGCGAGCGTCTGCGCGCGATTGCAGGGGTCCCCACCGCTACCGCCGTCGCCAAGCCCGAACGTCAGGTAGCCCGACGGATCGAACAGCAGGTTTCCGCCGTTGTGGTTGGTGAAGTCCTGATCGACGCGCAGCAGCACGAGGCAGGTGGCGAGGTCGGCCGCGTCGAGCACGTCGGCCGCGGGATTCGCCGCGACGAATCGCACGACGAGCGAATCACCGTTGCCGTCCGTATAGCTGACGAAGAGCTGGCCGTTGGTCTCGAACGACGGATGAAACGCGAGCCCGAGCAGCCCCCGCTCGCCGCCCGAGGTGAAACCGTAGGGCTGCGGCGCGCCGCCTGGGGTCTCGCGGCACTGCGTCGCGGCGGAGATCGTGAAGTACGGTGTCGGTAGAAGCGCCTCGCCGCGCGCGACGCGTGCGACGCCGCCCTGCTGGATCACGAACAGGCGGTTGGAGCCGTCGCCTGCATTCGCGATGCCGAGCGGTACGCTCAGCCCGCCCGCGACATTGACGACCGGAAAACTGCCCGGCGCGGGCTGCGCGACAACCATGGCGCTATGGATCAGCGCGAGCGCGAACCCCGCGACCGATCCGACGACCCTCGTGCACGACCACTGCATTGCTCGCTCCTCTGCGCCGACGCCCGGGCCTGCATTAGCGCAGCGTACCGACGCCGGGTACGTGACCGTGTTAACGATCCGTGGACCCGCGCTTGACGCGGATCAGCGCCGAGGTGTCCTCGTCGCCGCGTCCCTCGGACATCATTCGACCGTACTGCTCGAGCGAAAGGTCGACGACAGAATGGTCGACGCCGGCCGAGACCGCCATCTCGCGCACGATGTGCAGGTCCTTGACGAGCAGGCCGAGCTTGAACCCCGGCGTGTAGTCGCCCGCGAGCATCGTCGCGCCGCGCTTGTCGAGGAACCAGCACGCGGCCGCGCCCGCCTGCAGCGTCGGGATGAGCTTGTCTGCGGGCAGGCCCAGCGCCTCGCCGAGCGCGAGCCCCTCGCAGACGGCCTGCGCAATTCCTGCGACCAGCACCTGGTTGACGGCTTTCGTGTTCTGGCCCGCACCGACGGAGCCCATGTGCGTGATCCGCGCAGCGAAGCATTCGAGCACCGGCGTCGCGCGCGCGAGCGTTTCCGCTTCGCCGCCGGCCATCACCGACAGCGTGCCGGTGCGCGCGCCTTCGACGCCACCCGAGACCGGCGCATCGACGAGGTCGCCGCCGGCCGAACGCAGGATCGCGGCAGCACGCATTGCGCTCGTCGCCGCGATCGTCGAGGTGTCGACGACGACGAGGCCGGGCCGCCGTGCACGCGCGAATGCGTCGCACAGCGCGATGACGTCGGCATCGGCGGTGACGCAAGTGACGATGACGTCGCAGTCACGCGCGAGCTCGCTCGCGTCCTCGACCGCGTCGACGCCGAGCTCCCGCGCGAGCGAGCGCGCCTTCTCCGCGCTGCGATTCAAGACCGCGTGCAACATGCCGCGGGCGTGTACATGGCGCGCCATGTGCGCGCCCATCGCGCCGAGCCCGACGAAACCGACCGTGCGCCGTTGCGCTGCCATCGTCCGCTCCCGCGTAAAGAGCGCGATCCTAGCGGTTCGCGCGCGGCGTCGGGACGCATCCCTACTTTCGCGACGCGCGGCGCGCCTCGAGCAGGTCGTCCGTGATGCGGCGGCCGAGCGCGCGAACGCGCGGATCGTCCGCGACGCGCGCGAGGCGGGGGTCGAGCGAGAGCCGCCAGCGCTCGCGGAACCCGGCCGCGTACGCGGCCTCGAGCGCCTTGACGGCAGCGTCGGCGTCGCCGCGCATCGACGCGAACATCGCGCGCGCCATGTCGACGTTGACACCGCCGCCCGCCGCGGCGATCCACTGCTGCCCTGCACCCTCGACGGCGGCGCGCCATTTCGCCGCGAGCTCGGCCTCGCCGAGCCGCTCGAGGGCGACGACGAGCAGGCTCGCGGGCTCGAGCGCGCCGGGATCCTCGCCGATCGCGTCGGGATCGGTACCGGCGGCGACGCCGAGCAGTCGGGCGGCTCCGGGCGCGTCGCCTGCGACCAGCCGCGCCGCCCCTGCGAGGCTGAGCAGCTCGCGGTCGTCCTCGCTGCCGCTCGGCGCGCGCGACAACGGATCGGCGAGCGCATCGAGCGTCGGCTCGAGCGTTCGTTCGCCGCGGGCGAAACGCGCGACCTGCCGTGCGCTCGCGGCGACCCTGCTGCCTGGCGGCAGCGGCGCGAGCACGCGCTCTGCCAGGACGAACTCCTCGAGCAGCACGAGCGCGTCGCCGTAGACCTCGACGTTCGCGGGCGCGGATGCGTCGATCGCATGCGCGCGCGCTGCAGCGCGGACGCCGCGATCGAGGCGTCCGGCCTGCAGCTCGGTCGTCGCGAGCGTGCGCAGCAGCAGGTCGTCGTCGGGCGTCACCGCGAGCACGCGCTCGAGCAGCGCAACCGCTTCGTCGTGCCTGCCGGTCGCCGCGAGCAACTGCGCGAGGTTGCCGTTGATGACGGGCTCGAGCGGGTTGAGCGCGAGCGCCTGCTCGAGCACGCGACGCTGCTCGTCGAACTTTCCCTGCCGCCCGTAGACGCTCGCGAGCCACATCGGCGCCATCTCGTAGCGCGGATCGAGCTCGATCGCCTGCTCGAGGCTGCGCCGCGCGGCATCGAGCTGGCCGACGGAAACCCGCAGCAGACCGAGCGTCGCCCACGCCTCGCCCGATTGCGGGTCGAGCGTGACGGCCTTGACCGCGTACGGCTCGGCGAGCTGCGCGGCCTGGTTCGGCTCGAGCATCCCGTAGTCGACCTGCAGCAGGTACGTGTCCGCGAGGC
Organism: Candidatus Saccharimonadia bacterium; assembly: GCA_035536495.1. GTDB lineage: Bacteria > Pseudomonadota > Gammaproteobacteria > Xanthomonadales > Ahniellaceae > DATLNY01. The sequence continues at coordinate 3,230 of DATLNY010000364.1, forward strand.
CCGCGTTCGCGCGGACGAAGTCGGGCGACGCCTCGAGCGACTGCTCGAAC
>DATLNY010000365.1:0-3545 GCA_035536495.1 Candidatus Saccharimonadia bacterium
CTGACCGATTCGACGATCCGCGTCGCGGAGCTCGTCGAGGCGGTCCGGCTCGCCGGCATGCCGGCGGTCGCGCTGACCGACGACTCGAACCTGTTCGCGCTCGTGAAGTTCTACAAGGCCGCGGAGAACGCGGGCCTAAAGCCGATCATCGGCTCGGACGTGTGGATCGGCGATGCAAAGGTCTCGCACCGGCTCACGCTGCTGTGCGCCGACCGTGTCGGCTACAACAATCTTTCCGTGCTGCTCTCGCGTGCCTATCGCGAGCGCCAGGGCGAGCGCGTGCTGCTGCAGCGCGAGTGGTTCGAGGAGCGCAGCGCAGGACTGATCGCGCTCGCCGGCAGCCACTCCGACGTCGGTCGCTACGTGCTCGCGGGCCGCGACGAGGCTGCGCGTGAAGCGCTCGCGTACTGGCACCGCTGCTTCGGCGATCGGCTCTATCTCGAGCTGACGCGGCTGCGCCACGCCGAGGACGACCATTTCGTCGCCGCCGCGCTCGAGCTCGCGCAACTCGCGGACCTTCCCGCGGTCGCGACGAACGACGTGCGCTTCCTCGCGCGCGACGACTTCGAAGCGCACGAGGCGCGCGTCTGCATCCACGAGGGCTATGCGCTCAACGATCCGAAACGCCCGCGCATCTACACCGAGGAGCAGTACCTCAAGTCCCCGGCCGAGATGCACGCGCTGTTCGCGGACCTGGGTCCCGCGCTCGAGAACGCAGTCGAGCTCGCGAAGCGCTGCAACCTCGAGCTGTCATTCGGAAAGTCCGTATTGCCGGCGTTCCCGACGCCGAATCGCGAGGACGAGCCGTCGTACCTCAAGTCGCTCGCGCAGCAAGGCCTCGACGAACGGCTCGAAACGCGCGGCCCCGCGCCGAAGTTCGCTCGCGCCCAATACGACGAGCGACTCGCGAGCGAGCTCGACGTCATCGTCGCGATGGGCTTTCCGGGCTACTTCCTCATCGTCGCGGACTTCATCAACTGGGCGAAACGCAACGACATCCCGGTCGGGCCGGGACGAGGATCGGGCGCCGGCTCGCTCGTCGCGTACGCGCTCGGCATCACCGACCTCGATCCGCTGCGCTACGACCTGCTGTTCGAGCGCTTCCTCAACCCCGAGCGCGTCTCGATGCCGGACTTCGACATCGACTTCTGCATGGACCGCCGCGACGAGGTCATCGACTACGTCACGCGCACTTACGGGCGCGACCGCGTCAGCCAGATCATCACCTACGGCACGATGGCGGCGAAAGCCGTGCTGCGCGACACGGGCCGCGTGCTCGGCATGCCGTATGGATACGTCGACAAGATCGCGAAGACGATTCCCGCGCGGCCGCTCGACCTGTCGCTCGACGACGCGCTCGGTGTCTCGGAGAAATCACGCAAGGAACCCGAGCGCGTCTCGGCCGACTTCAAGGCGATGTACGAGACCGAGGACGACGTGCGCCAGCTCGTCGATCTTGCGCGCAAGCTCGAGGACTTGACGCGCAACGCCGGCAAGCACGCCGGCGGCGTCGTCATCGCACCGTCCGCGCTGACCGACTTCGCGCCGCTCTACTCCGAAGCGCGCGGCGACAGCGTCGTGACGCAGTTCGACAAGGACGACGTCGAGGCGATCGGGCTCGTCAAGTTCGACTTCCTCGGTCTGCGCACGCTCACGATCATCGACTGGGCCGTCAAGGCCATCAACGCGAAGAGAAAAACGGGGTCAGAGTACCTTTCCGCACCTGGAACGCAGCAGGACGATGCGGTCGGCTCGGAAAGGTACTCTGACCCCGTTTTTCGGCCGCCGCTCGACATCGCGAAGCTGCCGATGGACGACGCAGCGACTTACGCATTGCTCAAGACCTGCCGCACGACCGCGATCTTCCAGCTCGAGTCACGCGGCATGAAGGAGCTCGTGCGCAAGCTCCAGCCCGACACGTTCGAGGACATCATCGCGCTCGTCGCGCTGTTCCGCCCCGGCCCGCTGCAGTCGGGCATGGTCGACGACTTCATCGCGCGCAAGCACGGGCGCCAGCGCGTCGAGTATCCGCACGCGAAGCTCGAGCCGATCCTGCGGCCGACGTACGGCGTCATCGTGTACCAGGAACAGGTCATGCAGATCGCGCAGGTGCTCGCGGGCTACACGCTCGGCGGCGCCGACCTGCTGCGCCGCGCGATGGGCAAGAAGAAGCCCGAGGAGATGGCGAAGGAGCGCGTCAAGTTCGAGACCGGCGCCGAAAGCGCCGGCGTCGATGCGCGGCGTGCCTCGGCGATCTTCGACCTCATGGAGAAGTTCGCCGAGTACGGCTTCAACAAGTCGCACTCGGCCGCGTACGCGCTCGTCTCCTACCAGACCGCGTGGCTGAAGGCGCACTACCCCGCCGAGTTCATGGCCGCGGTGCTGTCGTCCGACATGGACAACACCGACAAGGTCGTCCATATCCTCGACGACGCGCGCGCGCTCGGGCTCGACGTGCGGCGGCCCGACGTCAATGCCGGTGCGTTCATGTTCACCGCGATGGATCCGAAATCGATCCGCTACGGCCTCGGCGCGGTCAAGGGCGCGGGGCACGCGGCGATCGACGGTCTCGTCGCGGAGCGCGATCGCGGCGGGCCGTACCGCTCGCTGCTCGATCTTTGCCAGCGTGTCGACCTGCAACGCACCGGCAAGCGCGTGCTCGAGGCGTTGATCCTCGCGGGTGCGCTCGATTCGCTCGCGGGCAACCGCGCGACGCTGATGGCGCAGCTGCCCGAGGCGATGAAGGCCGCCGAGCAGCAGTTGCGCGAACGCGAGGCGGGCCAGGATTCGCTCTTCGGTGGCGGCAGCTCGCTCGCGGTTTCTTCGCAGGTCGAATTGCCCGTCGTGCCGGAGTGGCCGTTGCTGCAGCGACTCAACGGCGAGCGCGACACGCTCGGGCATTATCTGTCGGGCCATCCGACCGACGCGTGCAGGGACTGGCTCGCACAGCTCGCGTCGTGCCTCGTCGGCGCAGCCGACGAGTACTACAAGCCGAACGCGCAACCGGACCGCCGCGGCCGCGTCGAAACACCGGCGACGCTCGCGGGCCTCGTCGGCAACATCCGCCGCCGCGGCGACCAGATGGCGTTCATCCAGCTCGAGGACGGCAGCGGTCGCATCGAGGTCAGCTTCTTCCGCGAGGCATTCAGCGATTGCGCGCCGCTGCTGACGAAGGACAACGTCATCGTCGTCGAAGGCGCGCTGTCGCTCGACGAGTTCAGCGGACAGATCGTGTTGCGCGCGCGGCGCGCGTGGACGCTCGGCGAAGCGGTCGAGCGGTTCGCGAAGCGCGTGCAGCTGCGATTGAACGGCGTGCGCGAGGATTTCGCCGAGCGCTTGTCCGCGCAGCTTGCGCCGCACCGTGGCGGCAACACACCGATCAGGCTCTCGTATGTCAACGCAGGCGCCGCGAGCGAGCTCGATCTCGGCGACGCGTGGAAGGTGCGCGCGTCGCCGACGCTGATCGAGAACCTGCGCGCGGTGCCGGGCGTCCTCGCCGCGGACCTGACACTTGGCCGCGCGACTTCCTAGTCGTTGTAGGAGGG
>DATLNY010000366.1:0-2787 GCA_035536495.1 Candidatus Saccharimonadia bacterium
GCTTCGTGCGCGGCCTCGAGCGTCGTCAGGATCGACTTCAGCTGCGCGTACTGGCCGCGCGCCTGCTCCTTCAGCGGACGCGCCTGGGCGCGCAACGCGTCGAGGCGCGCCGAGTAGTCGCCCTTGACGCGGGTGTAGACCGCCTCGGCGAAATCGGCCTTCTTCTCCTCCATCGTCTTGATGCGACCCTCGAGCACGTCCTGCTCGTCCTTCAGCGCCTTGAGCGCATCGGCGGGTGCGACGTCGATCCTTGCCAGCTCTTCCTGCACGACCTGCTCCTTAGGCGACGAGCTCGACTTCGACCGAGCCGAACTTCAGCTTGTCGCCGGGTTTGAGTGCGACCGGCACGCCGGTCTGGATCCGCTCGCCGTTGACGTAGGTGCCGTTGGTGGTGGCGGCGTCTTCGCGGACCAGGCAGCGGTCCCCTTCGAGCACGAGCTTCGCATGGCGGCGCGAAAGACTGCGCGCGGTGTCGTACGGCCCGAGGTTGATCTCGGGGTTGATGCCGCTCGCGGGGTCGGGACGCCCGACGAGGAATTCGTTGCCGCCGTTCAACGCGAACACTTCGCCGCTATCGAGCCGCAGGCGGTATTCGCGCGGCGCGGCAACCGGTGGGGGTGCCGCGGCCTGCCTCGCGGCGACCGGGGGTTCGGCCGATGGGCGCGGCGATTCCGCCTGGGGCGATGCGGGCGCCGGGTCCGCGTCGCGCCGCGCGGAGAGCTTGCGCTTGAACTCGCCGAGCGCGAGGTGCGCATCGAGCGCGCGCTGCTCGCTGCGGCGCAGCCGGCCCACGAGCTTGCGCATGATCCTGATCGGGATCTCGACGTTCGATCGCATCACGTCGGCGAATGCCGCGCGCTCGATCTTCAGCAGCCGCACGTTGGTGCGCGCGATCGCGGTCGCGAACCGCGGCTGTTCCTCGAGCAGCGCCATTTCGCCGAAGCATTCGCCGGCTTCGAACGTCGCGACCGGCTCCGAGCCGCGCGCCTGGCGCACGAGGTCCACCGTGCCCGATTCGATGATGTACATCTCGTCGCCGCGCTCGCCCTCCCGGAAGATCGCGCTCCCGGCCGCGACGTCGACGAATGGATCCGTGGCATTCAAGGCGTCGCTCCTGAAACGGAAGGCGCGGTGCGCCGAGCCGATCCGTAGGCGTTCGATTATGCCGACCGGGGTTTCCGCGCGGCAACTGCGGCCCGCGTCATGGATCGGCGCTGAATAGGGTGCGACACTGCGCGCCGGAATTTCGGGCGCTTTTTCATGCCGTTACTGCTCCGCTCGCTGCTGTTCGCGCTGCTCGCCGTGCGCGCTGCCACGTCGTGCGCGGGCTCCGTGCCGATCGACGAGATCGGTTGCACGACCGAGGCGCTGTTCGCCCAGGGCTTCGAGGACGACGCGCCGTGCTACGTGCCCGATTCCTCCAAGGGCACCGGCGGCGACGCGACCTCGGGCGACCATACCGGCACGGTCTACGTCGCGTCGCTCGGCGTGACCCGCGAGTACGCCTGGCGCATTCCCTCGGGCTTCGACCCCGAGAAACCCGCGGCGCTGCTTGTCGCGCTGCACGGCTCGTCGGGCAACGTCAAGCTCGCCGCAACGACGCTGCGCAACAACTGGGGGCTCGTGGTCGAATCCGAAGGCGTGATCGTGCTGACGCCCCATGGCACCGGCAGCGGCGGTGGCTGGCGCGGCAACGACGCCGACACGATCGCGGCTGCCGTTGCGCAGCTCGAGGCGCAATACCCGATCGACCGCCGGCGCCGTTACCTCTGGGGCTACTCGGCCGGCGCGCATTTCGGCCACTCGGTCGTGCTCGACGACCCGACGCCGTGGGCTGCCTACGGCGTCAGTGCGGGCGCGCTGACGCAATACGCATGCGGCGTGCCGGGCGCGCCGTCGTGCAATGCGTGGCTCGCGACCGCCTCGAGCACGAATCGCCTGCCGGTCTCGATCACGATCGGCACGCAGGACCCGCTCTATCCGTACGCGTCGGGCGATCCCGCGCGCTTCGAGTCGGCAGGCTGGGCGGCGCCCGAGTTGCGCTACGTCGAATTCGCCGGCGGTCACGCGTACCACCTCCCGCACCTCGTCGATACCTGGGCCTACCTCGGCCGCTACGCGCAGGCGCGCTGAACGCACCCGCGGGTTGCGCCAAAACCGCCCCACCCGTTAAACTTTTGCGGCTTTGCCGACCGGGTTCGGCGATCGCCCTTCCTCGTCGCTTCGGCCTCCAGAAGTCCAGCCGCGCTTGAGCAACTCCGTCGAAAGCGGAAAGCGCCTGGTCCTGCGGATGGTGGCGCTGCAACTCGGGTGCGTCGTCCTCGTCGCGTTGATGTGGTTGCCTTCCGGTTACGCGAACGCGCAGGCGTTCGCCGCCGGCGGGTTCATCGTCGCTGTCGGCAACGCGCTGTTCGGCTGGCGCCTGTTCATGCCCGGGGTGGCGCCCGCCGCGCAACTGCAGCGCTCGGTCTTCGCGGCCGAAGCTCTGAAATGGTTGTGGATCGTGCTGGCGCTGTGGCTCGCGCTCGCCAAGGCGCGGCTTCCCGGCTTGCCGCTGGTGCTGGGTGTCACCGCGGCGCACGTCGCATTCTGGATCGGTCTACGAGTCTTCAGGTGAAATGCATGGCTGCCGAACACGGCCCCGCCAACATGACGGACTACATCAAGCACCACCTGCACCACCTCGAGGTGCGGGTCGGCGATGGGCCGTTCTGGGTCATCAACCTCGACACGGTCCTGTTCCAGCTGCTCGCGATCCTCGTGTTCCTGTTCGTGTTCGTACGCGTA
>DATLNY010000367.1:0-9569 GCA_035536495.1 Candidatus Saccharimonadia bacterium
ATTGCTCGTCGACCCCGTCGGGCTTTCGCTTTCGCCCGAGTCGGCGAGCGACAACGCCTACATGGACGTCGGCGGTCGCATCGACGTCGAGCGCGCGCGCGCCCAGCACCGCGTGCTCGCCGACGCGCTGCGTCGCCACGCCGGCATCGCAGTCGAAGTCTTCGCCGGCGACGCGGCGACGCCCGACGCGGTGTTCCCGAACAACGTCTATGCGACGACCGAGACGACGGCGATCGTCGGCGCGATGCGGCACGCAGCGCGGCGGCGCGAGTCGCGCCGCACCGATATCGTCGAATCGCTCGCGCGCGGGCGCACGCTGGTGCGGATCGACGGCGACGGCGTCGTGTCGGAGCTGACGGGGCCGCTCGTCGTCGATCGCGCGCGCCGGATCGGCTACCACGGCCGCACCGAGCGCCTCAACGACGCCGGCGTCGTCGCGACCCACGCCGCATTCGGCCTTGCGCTGTCGTTCGCATTCGACCTGGCACCCGGCGAGTACCACACGAACGTCGTGATGTCGGTGCTCGCGGGTCGGGCGCTCGTCGTGCACGAGGCCTCGTTCGCCGACCCCGACGTGCCGCGCGCGATCGCGAGCGTCTACGGCGAGCACGTCGTGCGGCTCGACGACGACGAGAAGGCCGCGTTCGTCGGCAACTGCATCGCGCTGCCGCGCGACACGGTCTGGATGGGCGCACGCGCCGAGCGGGCGCTGTCGTACGCGCATCGGCGCGTATTCGATCGCGCCGGCTTCACGATCCATACGGTCGAGATCGACGAGATCGAGAAGGCCGGCGGCTCGCTGCGCTGCTGCGTCGCCGAGCTGTTTTGATCGGTGCGGCCGGCGCATCCGCCGCCTTCCAACCCTGCCGTCATTCCCGCGCACATCGAAACCAGGCGCCAGGATGGATTCCCGCTTGCGCGGGAATGACGTAGGGGTAGACCGTCGCGGCGCTTGACACACGGCCGTTCCGCACGGTCAACTCGGTCGCATGAGCTGCGGAACGACCACGATCTCGACCTGCACGACGACGACGACGACGCGTCGGGTGCGGGCGTTCGTGCACGGCTAGCCGCACGATCGACCCGCACCGGCAACGGTGCGGGGCCCGAAGCCCGCATCGACGCCGGGCGGGTCTCCAAAGACCGGGAGACCGCATGAGCATCGCGATACCGCAAGCCGCGAACCGCAGCGAAGCGCACCGCGTCGCGACGACCTGGGTCGCGCACAAGTTCGGGGGCACCTCGATGGCCGACATGTCGCGCATGCGGCACGTCGCGCAACTGCTCGCAGCGCGAGCCGGCGAACCGCACGTCGTCGTCGTTTCCGCGATGAAGGGCGTCACCGACGCGCTGATCGCGCTCGCCGAGGCGGCGGCGGTTCCCGGCGGCGACTGGCGCGAGCGCATGGAGTCGCTGCGCACCCGCCACCTCGATGCCGCTCGCGCACTGCCGGGCGAGCACGGGGCCGGAGCGGTCGCGTGGATCGAGCGCGAGTTCGCCGACCTCGCCGACGTGCTGCACGCGACCGGGCTGCTCGGCAGCGCCTCCAACGAGATGCTCGAGTTCGTGCAGGGCCTCGGCGAGGTCTGGTCCTCGCGCCTGCTCGCGCTGTTGTTCGCATCGCTCGGGGAGCGTGTCGACTGGCTCGACGCACGCGAGGTGCTCGTCGTCCGGCGCGAGCCGTACGGCATCGCGGTCGACTGGGACGCGAGCCGCGCGAACCTCGCGCGCTGGCGCGCGGCGCACCCGGCGACGCGCATCGTCGCGAGCGGCTTCGTCGCGCGCGACCCGAAGGGCCGCGCCACGGTGCTCGGCCGCAACGGCAGCGACTATTCCGGCGCGATCTTCGGCTCGCTGTTCGACGCGTGCGCGATCGAGATCTGGACCGACGTCGACGGCGTGCTGTCGGCCGACCCGCGGCTCGTGCCCGAGGCCGTGCTGCTCGACCGGATCTCGTACACGGAGGCCTGCGAGCTCGCGTATTTCGGCGCGAAGGTCGTGCATCCCCAGACGATGGGACCGGCGATCGCGCGCGGCATCCCGCTCAGGATCCGCAACACGTTCAACCCCGGCCACCCGGGCACGCTGATCGAGGCGCAGTCCGACCCGACGCATCCGGTCAAGGGCTTCTCGACGATCGACGGGCTTGCGCTCGTCAGCGTCGAGGGCACGGGGCTAATCGGCGTGCCGGGCACCGCCGAGCGGCTGTTCGGCGCGCTGCACCGCGCCGACGTCTCGGTCGTCATGATCTCGCAGGGCTCGTCGGAGCATTCGATCTGCTGCGTCGTGCAGGCGAGCGTCGCAGCACGCGCGGTCGAGGTGCTCGAGGAGGCGTGGTCGCGCGAGCTCGCGCGCGGGCAGATCGAGCGAGTCGTCGCCGACACCGGCGTCAGCGTGCTCGCGCTCGTCGGCGACGGCATGGCCGGCATGCCGGGCGTCGCGGCGCGCCTTTTTGCCGCGCTCGCGCGTGCGCGTGTCAACGTCCGGGCGATCGCGCAGGGCGCGTCCGAGCGCAACATCTCGGTCGCGATCTCGAGCATCGACGCGTCGCGCGCGCTGCGCGCGGCGCACGCGGGCTTCTTCCTGTCGCCGCAGACGCTTTCGGTCGGGATCGTCGGCCCGGGCCAGGTCGGGCGCGCGCTGCTCGCGCAGATCGACTCGGCGCGCGAGCGCCTCGAGCGCGACACGCGCCTCGTGCTGCGCGTGCGCGCGATCGCCGACAGCCGCCACATGCTGCTTGCCGAGCGCGAGCTCGCGCTCGGCGGCTGGCGCGCGGCGCTCGACGCATCGCACGATCCGGCCGACCTCGAGGCGTTCGCCGAGCACGTTCGCGCACCGCACCTGCCGCACGCCGTCATCGTCGACGCGAGCGCCTCGGACGCGGTCGCGTCGCACTATCCGAAGTGGCTTGCGGCCGGCATCCACGTCGTGACGCCGAACAAGCACGCGGGCAGCGGCCCGATGCCGCGCTACCGCGCGCTGCAGGGTGGCAGCGGACGCTTCCGCTACGAAGCGACCGTCGGCGCGGGGCTGCCGATCATCACGACGCTTCGCGACCTCGTCGACACCGGCGACGAGGTGCTCGCGATCGAAGGCATGCTCTCGGGCACGCTCGCGTACCTGTTCCACGACCTCCACGGCGATGCGCCGTTTTCGCAGCGAGTCGCTGCCGCGCGCGGGCTCGGCTACACCGAGCCCGATCCGCGCGACGATCTTTCCGGGACCGATGTCGCGCGCAAGCTCGTGATCCTCGGGCGCGAGCTCGGCCTCGGGCTCGAGGTCGCCGACGTCGAGGTCGAGAACCTCGTGCCGCCGGCGCTGCGCGAGGTGTCGCGCGACGAATTCCTTGCGCGGCTGCCCGAGCTCGACGACGCGCTGCGCGCGCGCCTCGCGGCCGCGCGCGCGCAGGGCAAGGCGCTGCGGCACGTCGCGCACTTGACGCGCGAAGGCACGGCGCGCGTCGGGCTCGTCGAGCTCGAGCCGTCGCATCCGTTCGCGAACGCGCGCCCGACCGACAACGTCGTCCAGTTCACGTCGCGCAGGTATCGCGAGAATCCGCTCGTCGTGCAGGGTCCCGGCGCCGGTCCGGAGGTCACCGCGGCGGGCGTATTCGCAGACCTGCTCCGGATCGGCACCGCGCTCGGGGCGCGCATTTGAGCCTCGCGGCCGGCGACAGGCTGGAGCGCGGCGGCGTCGGCCCGCGCGACGCCGCGACCGCGTTCGCACCGGCGAGTGTCGGCAACGTCGCATCGGGATTCGACCTGCTCGGCCATACGCTCGAGGGCCTCGGCGACCGCGTGACGGCGCGACGGATCACGCAGCCGCGCGTCGAGATCGAAACGATCACCGGCGTCGTGACCGGGCTGCCGCACGCTGCCTCGGAGAACACGGCAGGGCGCGCGCTGATGTCGCTGCACGCGGCGCTCGACCTCGGCCACGGCTTCGCGATTTCGATCGAGAAGGGCATCCCGCTCGGCTCCGGCCTCGGCGGCTCGGCCGCGTCGGCCGTCGCGGCGCTCGTCGCAGCGAACGCGCTGCTCGCAGCGCCGCTCGCGCGCGCCGCACTCTATCCGCACGCGCTCGCCGGCGAGGCGGTCGCGAGCGGCAGCCCGCACGGCGACAACGCCGGGCCGCAGCTGCTCGGCGGCCTGGTGCTCGCGCTAGAGGACCGGCTCGTTTCGATACCGGTTCCCGAAACGATCGTCGCGGTCGTGGTGCATCCGCATTTCGTGCTCGAGACACGCCGCGCGCGCGCAGTGCTCGCGGGCCACTACACGCTTGCCGAGCACGTCGCGCAGAGCGCGCGGCTCGCGCAGCTGCTCGCAGGTTGTTACACGAACGACATGGCGCTGATCGCGCAGGGCCTCGTCGACACGCTCGTCGAGCCACGCCGCGCGCCGCTCGTGCCCGGCTTCGCCCGCGTGCGTGGGGCCGCGCTCGATTGCGGCGCGCTCGGCGCGAGCCTGTCGGGCGCCGGCCCGAGTGTGTTCGCCTGGTGCCCCGCGCGCGCGGTCGCCGTGGCAGCCGGCGCTGCGATGCGCGCTGCATTCGCGGAAGCAGGCCTCGACAGCGACGTCCACGTCTCGGCCGTACGCGGTCCGCGCGCGGAGCTCGTCGCGTGAAGTTCGTCAGCACGCGCGGCCGCACGCCGGCCGCATCGCTCTCGGCGACGCTCGCCGCGGGGCTGGCCGAGGACGGCGGATTGTTCGTTCCCGGTCACGTGCCGGCGTTCGATGACGCCGCGTGCGACCCGGCCGCGCCGCTCGCCCCGTTCGCCGCGGCGATGCTCGCGCCGTACTTCCGCGGCGACGCGCTCGAGCCCGCGCTCGGCGCGATCGCCGATGAGTCGCTCGACATCGACGCGCCGCTGGTCGCCCTGGCCGGCGTCGGCGACTTCGCGCTCGAGCTGTTCCACGGTCCGACGGCGGCATTCAAGGATTACGGCGCGCGTTTCCTCGCGCGCTGCCTCGCGCGGATTTCCGCGGAACGGACCCGCACCGTGCTCGTCGCGACGTCGGGCGACACCGGCGGCGCGGTCGCGGCGGCGTTCGAGGGCATGGCGGGGTTCCGCGTCGCGATCCTTTATCCGCGCGGGCGCGTGTCGGCGCGCCAGGCGCACCAGCTCGGCGCGTTCGGCGACAACGTCGAGGCGATCTCGGTCGACGGCAGCTTCGACGACTGCCAGCGGCTCGCGAAGCAGGCGTTCGCGGATCCGGGGCTGCGCGCGCGGGCGCCGTTGCTGTCGGCGAACAGCATCAGCCTCGGACGCCTGCTGCCGCAGTCGACCTGGTTCGCGCACGCGGCCTCGCGGTTCCTCGCGGACACCGGCGAGCGGCTGTCGTTCGCGATCCCGAGCGGCAACCTCGGCCACGCGACCGCGTGCGCGCTCGCGCGAGCGATGGGCGCTCCGATCGGGGGCATCGCGCTCGCGACGAACGCGAACCGGACGATCCCGGAATGGCTCGCGCACGGCGAGCTGCGCGCGCGCAGAAGCGTCGCGACCCTCGCCAACGCGATGGACGTCGGTGATCCGAGCAATGCGGAGCGGCTGCGCTGGCTCCATCCGGCGCCGGCCGAGCGGGCGAGCGCGTTCATCGCCGATTCGGTCGACGACGCGGCGATTCTCGGGCGGATTCGCGCGAGCGCCGGCGCGGGCTACGTGCCTTGCCCCCATACCGCGTGCGCGCTCGAGCTCATCGCGCGCCGGCGCGCCGCCGGCGACGCGACCCCCTGGTGCGCCGCAGCCACCGCGCATCCGGCCAAGTTCGAGACCGTGGTCGAGCCGCTGCTCGGGCGCACGATCGCGCTGCCGGCGGGGCTGCGCGCGACCCTTGCCCGCCCGTCGCGCGCAACCCCGCTCGCGGCCGACTATGCTGTGCTGCGCGACCACCTGCTCGCGGGCGCCCGATAGCGAATTCAGCCGCAATTCAAGCCGTGTCGCCACAGTGTCGCTCCCGATGGTCGCGTGATGCCGCGCACGGCGATGCCGCTTGCGCGGCTGTCGCGCGTCCGCCGAACACGAGAAGTACGATGCGTCGATTGCTCCACAACATGCTGCTGGTAGCCGCGGTCGTCGCGGCGGCCCCGGTCCTGGCCCAGCGCGCGACGGGCCTGCAGGACGCGGCCGAGCGCGTGCAACGCGAAACCGGCGGACGCATCCTGTCGGCCGAGACCGTCCGCATCGGCCGGCAGAAGCTTTATCGTGTGAAGGTTCTGACGCCCGATGGCCGCGTGCAGGTCGAGATGGTTCCGGCCGCGGGCGCCCCGGGGGATCGCAGGGAGCAGGACGCTCGATAACACCGCAATGCGAGGCCGGAGCCGCCGGCAGAAGCCGACGGCGCATCGATCACGGACAAGGAGTTCGACATGCGTATTTTGCTGGTCGAGGACGAAGCCCCGCTGCGCGAGACGCTCGCGGCGCGGTTGAAGCGCGACGGCTACGCGGTGGATGCCGCGGGCGACGGCGAGGAGGGGCTCTATCTCGGGCGCGAGGTTCCGTTCGACCTCGCGATCATCGATCTCGGCCTGCCCAAGCTCTCGGGCCTCGACCTCGTCAAGCGGCTGCGCGAGGACGGCGCGCGCTTCCCGATCCTGATCCTGACCGCGCGCTCGAGCTGGCAGGACAAGGTCGAGGGGCTGAAGTCCGGCGCCGACGACTACCTCGTCAAGCCCTTCCACGTCGAAGAGCTGCTCGCGCGCATCAACGCGCTCGTGCGCCGCGCGAGCGGCTGGACCAAGCCGGTGCTGCAGTGCGGCCCGATCATCCTCGACACGACGGCGCAGACCGTCAGCGTCGAGAGCCAGGGCGTCGAGCTCACGAGCTACGAATACAAGGTGCTCGAGTACCTCATGCTCCACGCCGGCGAGCTCGTGTCGAAGTCCGACCTGACGGAGCACATCTACCAGCAGGATTTCGATCGCGACTCGAACGTGCTCGAGGTGTTCATCGGGCGACTGCGCAAGAAGCTCGATCCGGAGAACGCGATCAAGCCGATCGAGACCGTGCGCGGCCGCGGCTACCGCTTCGCGATCCCGCGCGCGGAATGACGGCTGCCCCCCCGGGGCCTCGCGTGTCTATCGATGCCGAATGGACCCAGGGCAACCGCCCGAGCGCATTGCGGCTCGGGACTCGCGCGCGGCCCGCGGCCGGCAGCGAGCCGCGGCGCGCGCCGCAGGGACGGCGCGGCCGGCTCTCGCTGCAGGCGCGGTCGCTCATTGCGTCGAGCCTTGCGCTGTTCGCATTCCTCGGCCTGACCGGGTTCGCGCTCGACCGGGCGTTCTACGAGTCGAGCCTGAAGGAGCTGTCGTACCGGCTTCGCAGCCACGTCTTCGCGTACCTCAAGGACACCGACGTTTCGGTGTCGGGCAAGATCATCCCGCCGGAATTTCCGCCCGACTCGCGCTTCGACCGGCCGCAATCGGGCCTGTACGCCGCGATCGTCGCCGACGGCGGCAACTGGACCTCGCCCTCGGCGCTCGCGCACCCGCTGCCGTATCTGACCGACCTGAAGCCGGGCGAGGAACGCTTCTCGGGTCCGATCGAAACGGAGCTCGGCACGGTCTTCGTCTACTCGATCGGCGTGCTGCTGCCGTGGAGCGACCGCGGCGCGGCGAAGGACATGCTCGTCCGGATCCACGTCGCCGAGCACGAGTCGGCGCTGAACGCGCAGCTCGACGTGTTCCGCCGCACGCTGTGGGCGTGGCTGGTCGGGCTCGGCGTCGTGCTGCTGTTGCTCGACCTCCTGCTGTTGCGCTGGAGCCTGACGCCGCTGCGTCGCGTCGCGAACGACCTCGCGCGCGTCGAGCGCGGCGACCAGGAGCGGCTCGAGGGCAGCTACCCGGGCGAGCTCGACGGGCTCACGCGCAGCCTCAACGACTTCATCGAGAGCGAGCGCGAGCAGCGCTCGCGCTACCGCAACACGCTCGCGGACCTCGCGCACTCGCTCAAGACGCCGCTCGCGGTCATGCGCAGCGAGATCGACGACGGCGGGCACGGCGACGCGCTGCGCGCGACGGTCGAGGAGCAGCTGCGGCGCATGGACGAGATCGTCGCGTACCAGCTCTCGCGCGCGGCGACGGCGGGGCACAAGACCTTCGCCGCCGCGATCGGGATCGAGCGACTCGCGGAGGAGATCGTGCAGTCGCTCGAGAAGGTCCACGCCGACAAGTACGTGCTGTGCGAGTTCGAGATCGACCCCGAGGCGCGTTTCTACGGCGAGCAGGGCGATCTCATGGAGCTGCTCGGCAACCTGCTCGAGAACGCGTTCAAGTGGGCGCGCGAGCGCGTGCTGCTGACCGTGCACCGCACCGGCCCGATCGGCGCGCGCCGGCGCGGGCTCGAGATCGTCGTCGAGGACGACGGCCCCGGCATCCCGGAGGACCAGGTCGAGCGCATGCTGCAACGCGGCCAGCGCGGCGACGAGCGCGTGCAGGGCCACGGCATCGGGCTCTCGATCGTGCGCGACATCGTGCGGGCATATCGCGGCGAGCTCGTCGTTGCGCGCAGCCCTGCGTTCGGCGGTGCGGCGTTCACGCTGCGCTTCGGCGCGCTCGATTGAGCACATGAGGCAGGGCAGCTGATGCGTTCGCGCGGCTTCGTGCAGCGCCACGCTCAGTCCTGCTCGCGGCGCGCCGAGACTCCGGAGAGCGTTTCGTCGTCGCCGATCTCGAGCGAGACGACGATCGGGCGGCAGCAGACCGCGCAGTCCTCGACGTAGGTCTGCGCGCCCGCGGAAACGTCTGCGCTCGACTCGTAGGACTCGCCGCAATACGGGCAATCGATCCGGATGTATTCGATCACGGCAGGAATTCCTCGATGACGTCGTTGAGGAAGCGGCGGCCGAGCGGCGTCGTGACGATCTGCCCGGCTTCGTGCTCGACCCAGCCGCGATCGCGCGCGCGCAACAGCGGGGCGTCGAGCACGGCGCGGGACAGCCCGGTGCGCGATTCGAACATCGCGAGCTCGACCGGCTCGTCGAGCCGCAGCGCGTTGAGCATGAACTCGAACGGCAGCTGGTCGGGCGGAATCACGTCGACCGACGCGAGCCGCGCGGCGCTCGCGGCGCCGTCGATGTAGCTGCGCGGCAGTTTCTTCTTCGCGCTGCGCACGATCCCGCCGTCGGCGTTCGTGAGCTTCGCGTGCGCCCCGGCGCCGATGCCGAGATAGTCGCCGAAACGCCAGTAGTTGAGGTTGTGCGCGCAGCGCGCGCCGTCTTTTGCGTACGCCGAAACCTCGTACTGCGCGTAGCCCGCGCCGCCGAGCTGCGCCTGCGCGCGCTCCTGCATCGCCCACGCCGCATCGTCGTCGGGCAGCTTCGGCGGCTTCGCCGCGAACAGCGTGTTCGGCTCGAGGGTGAGCTGGTAATGCGAGACGTGCGACGGCGAAAGCGCGAACGCCTCCTCGAGGTCGCGCATCGCCGCGGCCTCGTCCTGGCCCGGCAGCGCATACATGAGGTCGAGGTTGATCTGGCCGATGCCCGCGTCCTGCGCCTGCCGTACGGCGTCGCGCGCTTCGGCCGCGCCGTGGATGCGCCCGATCCGCGCGAGCGCTCCGTCGTCGAAGCTCTGCA
>DATLNY010000368.1:0-2177 GCA_035536495.1 Candidatus Saccharimonadia bacterium
GAGCCGGAGAGCATCGCTGTGCTGCCGGGGCAGGGCCTGGAGCAAGTGTGGCTGCCGGCCGCGGACGAAGTGCAGGTTCGGCGCGTGAAGTTGACGCTCGGCGAAGACGCCAGTGCTCGGATTTTCGCGCTCAATACCGCGCCGCATTACGGGCGGATCGAGCTCGATGTCAGTCTCGCAAGCGATGCGGATTTCGAGCTGTTCGGAGCCAACATCGGCGGCGGCTCTGCGAACCTCGAAATTGTTACCAACGTCCGGCACGAAGGCGAGCGGGGCCGCAGCCGGCAGACCGTGCGATCCGTGCTCGGAGGCATGGCTGTCGGCACCTATCTCGGCAAGGTCGAGGTCGCTCGCGACGCGCAGAAGACCGACGCCGAGCAATCGGTAAAGGCCATGCTTCTCGACCGTGGGGCGACGGCCAATTGCAAGCCCGAGCTCGAGATCTTCGCCGACGACGTGAAGTGCGCGCATGGCGCCAGCGTCGGCGAACTGGACGCCGACCAATTGTTCTACGCGATGTCGCGCGGGCTCGATCCGGCGACGGCGCGGGCGCTGCTGCTCGAAGGGTTCGTGATGGGGTTGTGGGACGATGCGGCCATCAGCAACACGACTGCCGGCGACGCGATCCGCGACGCTGCGCGCTCGGCGCTGAGGGCAATCGCATGAACGTCGCGACCCGCATCAATTCCGCGCTCGACGTGCGCGACCAGTTCCCGGCGATCGCGAACTGGCACTATCTCGACAGCGCCGCGACAGCGCAGAAACCGCAGGCGGTTATCGAGGCGATCCACAACGCTTACGCGCGCGATTACGCGACCGTGCATCGAGGCATCTACAAGCGCTCGTCGGACATGACCGCCGCCTATGAGGCGGCGCGCGCGGCGGCGGCGGGACTGATCGGCGGAACGGCGAATGAAACGGTGTTCACGCGCGGCGCGACCGAGGCGATCAACCTGGTCGCGCGGGTGCTGCCGAAGGACGGCCGCGACCGGGTGCTGCTGTCGGCGCTCGAGCATCACAGCAACATCGTCCCGTGGCAGCTCGCCGGGTACGAAGTCGACGTCTGCCCCCTGACGCCGGATGGATGCATCGACGTGGATGTTGCAGCGGATCTGATCAGCGAGCGGCACCGGGTCGTCGCGTTCGCGCATGTCTCGAACGTTCTCGGCTCGATCCTCGACGCAAAGCGCGCCGCCGAGATTGCGCATTCAAAGGGCGCGCTGTTGCTGCTCGACGGCTGCCAGGCGGTGCCGCGGATGCCGGTCGACGTCGCCGACATCGGCTGCGATTTCTACGCGTTCTCCGGCCACAAGCTGTACGGCCCGACCGGACTCGGCGTGCTGTGGGGTCGCTCCGAGCTGCTCGAGGCAATGCCGCCGTGGCATGGCGGCGGAGCGATGATCGAGAATGTCACTTTCGAGCGCACCACCTACGCGCCGCCGCCGCAGCGATTCGAGGCCGGAACGCCGCACATCGTCGGCGCGATCGGGCTCCACGCGGCCGTGAACTGGGTCGAGCAATTGTCGAGCGAAGCGATCCACGCGCACGAATGCGCGTTGGTCGCTGAGTGCCGCGCGGCCTTGTCTGCGATCCCGGGGGTGACTCTGTACGGCCCCGACGACAGCGCCGGCATCGTCAGCTTCAATGTCGACGGGGTGCACGCCCACGACGTCGCCACCATATTGGACGACGCGGGCGTCGCGGTCCGCGCCGGGCACCATTGCGCGCAGCCGCTGATGGAGGTGCTCGGGGTCGACGCGACGGCGCGCGCCAGCTTCGCCGCACACAGCGACAGCTCGGACATCGAGGCGCTGGTTGGCGGGCTCCACCAGGTGAAGCGGATTTTCGGATGAACGAGGAGCGCAAGATCGAGACCGAGGAAGTGGAGGCGGTGCCGCCCCCGGCGCGCGCTCGAGTCGCGCCGGAGTTCGAGCGCAAGCGGGACTATCTCGCGGGCTTCCTCGCGGGTGAGAAAGAGGACCTATCCGATGCCGGCGCGGGCAGCGACCTGCAGGCGTCCGTCGTCGAGGCGCTGAAGTCCATTTACGACCCCGAGATCCCGGTCGACATTTACGAGCTCGGGCTGATCTACGACGTCGAGATTTCCGAGGACGGCGACGCGCTGGTGCTGATGACGCTGACCACGCCGCACTGCCCGGTCGCCGAATCGCTGCCCA
>DATLNY010000369.1:0-4321 GCA_035536495.1 Candidatus Saccharimonadia bacterium
CGATCGCGTCGACAAAGCCCTTTTCCGACGAGGAGCTCACTTCGATGACCTTCGCTACCTGTTCGATCATGTGCCGTACTCCGGCCCCATGCGCCCCGCGCCGTCGAGTCTATATGCGATTGCGGGTGCGGCGGCGCGGCGCGATCCAGCGCGCGAGCGCCGAGCTCACGCCGCGACCGGCGCCGGCTCGCGCAGGCGCGGCAGGTAACGCAGCCACAGCAGCCAGACGACGAGCGCGTCGAGGATGATCAGCGCCTGCCACAGGTAGAGGTGGAACCACTCGAACCAGACCATGCTCCACTGGCCGAGGTAGAACAGGCTGATGATGCGCACGAGGTTGAGCGCCTGGATCGCGACGAAGCCGACCGCGAAGCCGGCGAGCTTGTGCCCGAGCGGGGCAGGAAACGCGAAGATCGCCGCGGCGAGGATGATGACCGCCTCGACGCCGTTGCAGCCGCGCTCGATCGACACCGCAAACCCGGTCGAAATGCTGCGGATGATCTTGCCCGACGCGACGGCGTCGTCGTCGAAGAAGCTGATCAGGAACGTCGAGATGTCGGCCAGCGCGCTCGTGAACGGCAGGATCACGTAGCGATCGACCGGCTCGAGCACTTCGAGCGTGAACAGGCCGAGCAGCAGGACGACGAACAGAACCGTGAAGCGGAACATTGCGTGCGGGCTCGCGGCCTTGGGGCCGTGGCGCGCGATGTTAGCATCGGACGCGCATGAATCCGTCGTCGAACCTCGTCCTCGTCGGTCCGATGGGCGCCGGCAAGAGCACGATCGGCCGGCGCCTCGCGGAGCGTTACCGGCTCGCATTCCACGACCTCGACCAGGACATCGAGGCACGCACCGGCGCGACCGTGCGCCTGATCTTCGAGCTCGAGGGCGAGGACGGGTTCCGGCGGCGCGAGACCCAGGTGCTGTACGAGCTGCTCGACGGCCATGGGCGGCTCGTCGCGACCGGCGGCGGCAGCGTGCTCGCCGCGGAGAATCGCGCGCTGATCCGCGCGCGCGGCTTCGTCGTCTACCTCGGAGCGAGCATCGGACAGCAGCTGAAGCGGCTCGAACGCGACAGGAAGCGGCCGCTGCTAGCCGCGCCCGATCGTCGCGCACGGCTCGAGGCGCTCGCGCTCGAGCGTGATCCGCTCTATCGCGAAGTCGCGGACCTCGTCGTCGCGGGAGAGGACTTGAGCGTCGCGAACGCCTCGCGCCGCATCGCGGACGCGCTCGACCAGGTCTGGCTGCGGCGCGCGGAGAGCGCGGCATGAACGCAGCGATCGACGTGCGTCTCGGCGAACGCAGCTACCGCATCGCGCTCGGATCGGGGCTGCTGTCGCGCCGCGACGCGTGGGACGCCGCCGTCCCCGGCCGCCACGTGCTGCTCGTCAGCGATTCGAACGTCGGTCCGCTCTATGCCGCGGCGGTGCGCGGCGCGCTGCCCGATCGCTGCGATGTCGACGTCTACCAGATGCCGGCGGGCGAGTCGCACAAGACACTCGAAACCGCCTCGCTGCTCTACGCGCGCCTCGCCGCGCTCGGCGCAAGCCGCGATGCAACGGTCGTCGCGCTCGGCGGCGGCGTCGTCGGCGACGTCGCGGGCTTCGTCGCGGCAACGTGGATGCGCGGCATCGGATACGTACAGACGCCGACGTCGCTGCTCGCGATGGTCGACTCGTCGGTCGGCGGCAAGACCGCGGTCGACCTGCCGTACGGCAAGAACCTCGTCGGCGCATTCCACCAGCCCGCCGCGGTCCTGATCGACATCGACACGCTCGCGACCTTGCCGATGCGGGAGCTGCGCGCCGGCATCGCGGAAATCGTCAAGTACGCCGCGATCGGCGACGCAGGGTTCTTCGGGCGGCTCGCGGACTCGGTCGCGCCGCTGCTCGCGCGCGAGCCGGCGGCGCTCGTCGAGGCGATCGAGACGAGCTGCCGGCACAAGGCCGCGATCGTGATGCGCGACGAGCGCGAGGCGGGCGAGCGCGCGCTGCTCAATTTCGGCCATACGTTCGGACATGCGCTCGAGACCGCTTCGGGCTACTCGTTGCTGCACGGCGAGGCGGTCGCGATCGGCATGGTCTGCGCCGCGCGGCTCTCGGCGCGGCTAGGGCTCGCGACCGACGGCGATGCGAACGATCTCGCGGCGCTGCTCGCGCGCTACGGGCTGCCCGTCGCGGTCCCGGGGCAGCTCGATCCCGACGTGCTGCTCGGTCACATGCGGCTCGACAAGAAGGCCCGGAGCGGGCGCGTGCGGCTCGTCCTCTGGCGTGGGATCGGGTTTGCCGAGATCGCCGACGGCGTGCCCGAAGCCGGGATCCGCGCCGCAATCGCCGAATCGCTCGCGAGCTGACCGCGACGGCGCGCCCTGCCGCGTCCGAAGCACCGGGCCGGCATTTCTTCAGACCTTCCGACACTAGAATGACGCGATGCGGCTCTTCATGCAGACCAAGCCCGGCGCGAGCGAATCGCCGCGGTATTTCCATCTGATCCTGCAGCAGGACCTGCTCGGCGGGTGGATGCTGATCCGCGAGACGGGCGGCGCGGGCGCGCGCGTCAGCGTCAAGCGCGAGGTGTTCCTCGAGCGCGAGGCGGCCGAACGCGCATTGACGGCTCAGCGCGACCTGCAGCTTCGCAAGGGATTCCACGTCATGTTCGCCCAGGGCGAGGACGCGCCGGCGGGGATGGGTTATGAATCCTGAGCGCTGCGCGGCGACGGCGTTCGCAGCGTCGCTTGCGCTCGTCGCGGGCCTTGCGGTCGCTGCCGAGCGGCTCGCGCCCGGGGTCAAGCGCGTCTGCGTGCCAGCCGAGGACGGCCGCACCTGGGAGTGCGGCACGCTCGACAACCCGCCCCCGCAGCGGCCGATCGCGCCGCGTGATTCGCCGCCGCCACCGAGCTTCCTCGCGTCCCCGGGATCCGCCGAGGTCATGCCGCTCGTGGAGGCGCCGTCGGGCCAGGCGACGCCGCTCGAGCGTGCGCGCACGGACGACTTCCCCTCGGCGCCCGATCGCGACGAGGCGGCCGTGGCCGATGCTTCGACAGCCGATGCGCAAGAGCGTGTCGTCGAGGAGAAATCGCAGTCCGCGCCCGAAAGCGAGCCTGGCGATCCCGTCACCGAGGACGCGAGCGCGCAGGAAATCGCGACCGAGGACGCCGTGGACTCGCCGGCCGAATCCGCGACCGCGGTGTCGTCCGCGTCGAGCGAGCCGCCGATACTCCTGCAGCCGCCGCGGCGTCGCGGCCTGGCACCGGGCCCACCGATCTCGCCCGAGATCCCGGCGGAAGCCGTCGCGGAGTCGGCGCCCGCAGCGGAGAAGACCGTCGAGCCCGAGCCGCTCGTCGAGCCTGAGTCGTCGGAAGTCGCGGACGCGGAGCCCGAGCCCGTGCCGCCGCCGGACGAAGCCGCTCCGATCGAGCAGACCGCCGACGCGGGCACGGCCGAACCCGAAGCACCGGCGCCCGACGCGCCAGCGCCCGAGGACGTGCCGGATGTCGTGGCGGACGCGCCAGCGGACGACAGCGAATCAACGGGCGACGAGTCGGAACCACCGGCGGCCGTCGACGATTCAGCGTTGGCCGCGCAGCCCCGCGACGCCGACGCATTCCGCGCGCTCGCCGGCACCGGCTACACCGTGCAGCTCGCGCACGCGGAACGACCCGACGGCTTCGCCCAGGCGCTCGCCGAGCTCGGCGTCGACGCGCGCGACGCGTATGCGCTGCCCGTGCGGCGCGACGGCC
This sequence comes from Candidatus Saccharimonadia bacterium, assembly GCA_035536495.1. Classification (GTDB taxonomy): domain Bacteria; phylum Pseudomonadota; class Gammaproteobacteria; order Xanthomonadales; family Ahniellaceae; genus DATLNY01. Next base: position 3,740 of record DATLNY010000369.1, read on the forward strand.
GGCGCTGGTGGATGCTCGTCTGGTCGAGCTTCGCCGACGCCGCGAGCGCGCGCGAGGCGACCGCGCGTTTGCCGCGCAGTGCGAGTGTCAACGTCGGCTACCCGCGCCGCATCGCGTTGATCCAGCGCGAGCTGCATCCCTGACCCGCGCGATGCCGCGCCGTGCCGCGCGATGCGGCACGATCGCCCGCCCCACACCAGAGACCGCATGGCCGCAAAGCTGCTGAACGACCGTTTCCTGCGCGCGCTGCGTCGCGAGCCCGTCGATGCGACGCCGGTCTGGATCATGCGCCAGGCCGGGCGCTACCTGCCCGAGTATCGCGCGACGCGCGCGCGCGCCGGCAGCTTCCTCGCGCTCGCGAAGACGCCCGAGCTCGCGTGCGAAGTGACGCTGCAGCCGCTCGCGCGCTATCCGCTCGATGCAGCGATCCTGTTTTCGGACATCCTGACGATTCCCGACGCGATGGGGCTCGGTCTCTCGTTCGCCGAGGGCGAAGGACCGCGCTTCGCCAATCCGCTCCGGAGCCGCGCCGACATCGACAGGCTCGGCGTGCCCGATCCCGAGGGCGAGCTGCGCTACGTC
>DATLNY010000370.1:0-4746 GCA_035536495.1 Candidatus Saccharimonadia bacterium
ACGCTCGCGCAGCGGCGGCAGGGTCAACGAGATCACGTTGAGGCGATAGAGCAGGTCTTCGCGGAACGCGCCCTGCTTGACCAGCTCGGGCAAGACGCGATTCGTCGCCGTGATGATGCGCACGTCTGCCTTGCGCGTGACCGGATCGCCGACGCGCTCGTATTCCTTGTCCTGGATGAAGCGCAGCAGCTTCGGCTGCAGCTGCACCGGGAAGTCGCCGATCTCGTCGAGGAACAGCGTGCCGCCGTCGGCGTGGCTGACGCGGCCCGGCGAATTCTCGTGCGCGCCCGTGAAGGCGCCCTTCTTGTGGCCGAACAGCTCCGACTCGACCAGCTCGGGCGACAGCGCCGGGCAGCTGACGGTCGCGAAGTTCGCCTTGCGCCGCGGGCTCCACTCGTGGATCGCACGCGCGACGACGCCCTTGCCGGTGCCCGACTCGCCGAGGATCAGCACCGTCGCATCGGTGTCGGCGACCTGGCGCGCGGTCTCGAGCACCTGCATCAGCGCCGGCGACGCGCTGACGAGGTCGGCCTCGGTATCGCCGCCGATGCTGCGCTCGAGCTCGGCGAGCCGCGCTTCCATGCGGCGCGCCTCGGCCTGTTTCGCGGCGGCGAGCTCGAGCTGCTCGGCCGAGCAGGGCTTCACGAGATAATCGTGCGCGCCGGCCCGCATCGCCTCGACCGCCGAATCGATCGACGAGTGCGCGGTCGCGACGACGACGCGCATCCAGGGCGCCGCCGAGCGCAGGCGCGGCAGCACGTTGATGCCGCTTTCCTCGCCGAGACGCAGGTCGAGGAAGCAGACGTCGTAGACGTCCTGCTCGAGACGCGCCTCCGCCTGCTGCCCGCTCTGCGCCGTTGCGACGACGTAGCCCGCGTCCTCGAGGCAATAGCGGAACGTGCGCAGGATCGCGCTCTCGTCGTCGACGACGAGGATCTTGCCCTTCGTCGCCCCGGTTGCGGCCTGCTCGTTTGACATTGATTCCTCTCGATAATGCCGACCGGAACGCGCAGCGCACGGTCAAAAACGCCGTCGCGACTTCGTGGTCGTGCATGTTGCAAATTGCGTTCTGCGCGCTTCCAAGCCTAACGCATTGATTCGCCATAGTGCCCTTTGTGGCACGCGGCTTGGAGGGCAGGGTTCAGGAGCCCATCCGGCGCTGAGCAAGCAGAATGCCAACCGGACGGGACGGTATCGCCGTCGCGCCGCGCCGGCTGAGGAGTGTTGCCTTGCTTTACTTTGCCGCCGCCTTCCTCGTCATCGCGCTACTGGCGGGCGCGCTCGGCTTCGGTGGCATCGCCGGGTCCGCCACGGTGATTGCGCAGATCGTGTTCACGGTGTTCCTGACCCTTGCGGGTGTCTCGCTGTTGGTGCGCGAGAGCCGGCGGCTCGGCCACGGCACGCCCGGTTACGACTGACTGCGCACGCGTCGAATGCTGCTTGATTGAACCCTGCTTAAATTAAACCCCGATTAAATCCAGACTTAATCGCGGTTGAATGCGAGTCGGTGCGCTCGCTACCGATTATCTCGGACGCAACGGACGCGACCTTGCGCCGTGCAATGCCGCCGTGGAAATGCACGAGGCTTAGTGCGCGCCGCCCGACCGAGCTCTGCGTCCAACTGTTTGAAATTGCTGGGATCGCCTCGCTGGCACGCAGTCTGCAACTGCGCCTGAGCGTCCGGACCGTTCGATTCGTCCGAGTCGCAACGGAGCCCCGAGCGCATGCAATCCAAAATCGCCGGCCTTGTTATCGCAACTGTCGCGCTCGTGTCGGGGACGGATGTTTTCGCCTCGCCCGCGCGGACCTCCTTCGAGCGCGATCGCGCCGAGCTCGCGTCGATCGAGAAGGCGCTGCAGATGGGGGCCGCCACCGACGTCATCTTCGTGCACGACTTCGATCCGGGTGCGGCGTCGAGCTGCTCGAACGACCGCGACGCGGACCGCCTGAGCGACTGTGTCGAGACCGCGACGGGCCGCTACGTCAGCCGCACGGATACCGGTACGTCACCCGACTCGGCTGATACGGACGGCGACGGCCTGCTCGACGGCGACGAGGTGCTCGGTACTGCCGAAGGCCTCGACCTGCCCGCGCTGGGGACCAGCGCGCTGCGCCGCGACGTCCTGCTCGAGTACGACTGGTTCGACTACGCCGGCGAATGCGGCCAGGTTTCCCACCGCCCCAGCGCCGGCGCGATCGCGCGGGTCTCGGCGATGTTCGCGGCCGCCCCCGTCAGCAACCCCGACGGCAGCACCGGCGTCAACGTGATCCACGACTTCGGCCAGGGCGGCGCGCACGCGGGCGGCAACCTCGTCACCGGCTACAGCGCCGTGATCGAAGGTGCGCTCGACCTGCAGTACTACCAGATCAAGCAGAAGAACTTCGATCCGAAGCGGCTCGGCTATTTCCATTACGTGCTGATGGCGCACCGCTACAACGGCGGCGCGAACAGCTCGGGTTACGCCGAGATCATCGGCGACGACATGATCGTGACGCTGCATTGCTCGCGCAGCGACGTCAACGTCGGCAACACGATCGCGCACGAGCTCGGGCACAACCTCGGGCTCGACCACGGCGGTTTCGAGCCTTGCAACGACAAGCCGAACTACAACTCGATCATGAACTACCGCTACCAGTTCGCCGGCGTCGATGCAGCATGCGTCGCCTCGGGCTCGAACTCGACCGCGAACTTCTCGCGCGGCGACCGCCTCCCGCTCGACGAGGCGGCGCTCAACGAGCCGCAGGGCGTCTGCGGCACGCAGCCGATCGACTGGAACCGCGACGGCTCGATGCAGGCCGCGCTCGCGCACGACCTCAACGCGTCGCAGAACGGCACGTGCGGCACCGCCGCGCTGACGCGGCTCGAGGACTTCGACGACTGGCGCAACCTCACGTACGCCGGCGTGCTCGACAAGCACGGCCTGCTCAAGAACGTGCAGCGCAAGACCGGTTGCGCCGGCGCGCCCGCGCCCGCCGGCAAGTAACGGTCCGATGCGTCACGCGATCATCCGGCGGCGGGCCGCGGCTGCCGCACACCATGCACGACGAGCTTCGCGAGCAGACGCTCGCGCAGCGTCGACGGCGCGGCGAGCCCCATCCGTGCGAGCAACACACGCTCCCTCGCGGTAGGCGCCGCGCCGAACGCGGCGCGCGCGAGCGTCGCGAATCTGGCCGCGCGCTTCGCGGTCGCCCGCTTGAGGAAGCCGAGCGCGTCGAGCAGCGCCAGCTCGTCGGCGTCGAAGTCGCTGCCGAACGGAAACCGGCCGAACATGCCGCGCGCCACGTGCGACGCGAGGCGCTCGGCGATCGTCGCGGGCGTGTTGGACCGGACCGCGTCGGGCACCACGTAGTCGCGGCGCAGCTTTCCCGCGGCGATCGCCTGCGCGGCGAGCGCGTCGACGAAGCGCGCGTCGGTGATCGCGAGCATCCGCTCGATGCACTCCTCGTCCGAGGCGCCGCGCAGGTCCGCGACGCCGTACTCGGTCACGACGAGGTCGCGCAGGTGGCGCGGAATCGTCGCGTGGCCGTAGCTCCACACGATGTTCGACGCGGTGCGCCCGCCCGCCTCGCGCGTCGCGCGCAGCATCAGCACCGAGCGGCCGTCGTGGAGCGCGTGCGCCATCGCGACGAAGTTGTACTGGCCGCCGACGCCGGAGACGACGCGTCCGTCCGCCAGTGCGTCGGATACCGCCGCGCCGAGCAGCGTATGCATCATGCAGGTGTTGAAGAAGCGCGCGTCGCGGCGCTGCGCGCGCTCGAGCGTTTCGTTGCCGCCGTACAGCTCGTTGACCTGCGACACCCGCGCCATCGCGAGCCCGTCGTGCTCGGCCCCCTCGAGGTTTCGCAGCCAGTCGTAGAGCGCCTGCGTGCCGAGGAAGAATGCGCCGTGCAGATAGCACCCGCCCGCGACGTCCTCGCCCGCATTCGCGCGCCGCTGCTGCTCGGCGTCCTCGTGCACGCGGCGGCGCAGGACGCCGGCGCGGCGCAGGTGCATGAAGCCGTCCATGATCATCTCGCTCGCGCCGTAGAGTCCGAGCGCGAACCGGCCCGTGCCGCCGATCGAAGCGCCCGGCGGCGATGCGGCCGCGTCGCCCGGCGAGAGCGCCTCGAGCGCGGCGAGGTAATCCGCGTTGTCGCGCTCGCGCAGCAGCAGTGCGTTGACGATCGCATCCGACAGCGCACCGATCCCGATCTGCAGCGTGCCGCCGTCGCGCACGAGCGTGCTCGCGTGCAGCCCGAGCGCGTGCTCGGCGATCCCGATCGGCCCGGCCGGCAGCGCGAACAGGCGGTGCGCAGGCTCCGCCTCGTCGATCAGCACGTCGGCGAACGACAGCGGCAGCTCGGCGTCGCCGCCGAGGAACGGCAGGTCGGGATGCACCACGCAGACGAGCAACGGCCGCGGCTTGCCGAGGCGCGCGAGCGCGTCGATGAGATCGAGCGTCAGGTCCGGGTTCGACGACAGGCTCAGGCGATCACCGCGGCGAGCGACGAGCTGCAGCACGACGCCGACGCCCTGGCGCGCGACCTCGCGCGCGACGTGCGTGTAGTTGAGGCTCGCGTATTCCTGCTGCACCGCGGGGACGCCGAGCCACGCGCCCGATTGCAGGTAGAACTCCTGCACGCGCACGTTCGCGGGCATGCGGCCGGCGCGCAGGTCAGCGAGGTAATCGAGGTCGGGATAGTCGGCGCCGAAATGCCGCGTGACGAACGGCTCGAGGAAGCGGCGCTCGAGGTCGCTCGATCCCG
>DATLNY010000371.1:0-4146 GCA_035536495.1 Candidatus Saccharimonadia bacterium
TCCGGTCGACCTCGCGGGCCTCGGGTGGGCCCTGCCATGCTGGGTGCTGCTCGCGGCGTTCGCGTACGGGCTTGCGCTGGCGCTCGCGACGATCCGCGTGTTCGTGCCCGACGCCGCGCATGTCGTGCCGCAGCTCACGGCGCTGTGGTTCTACCTCACGCCGATCTTCTATCCGATCGCGATCATCCCGGCATCGCTGCGCGGCGCGGTCGAGGCGAACCCGATGACGGCGTTCGCGAGCCTGTTCCGGCACGCGCTGCTCGGCGAGCCCGTCGACCTCGGCCGGGCGCTGCTCGTCGCGTCGCTCGCAACGCTCGCGGCGCTCGCGCTCGGCGGCTTCGCGTTCCGCCGCGCGGCGCGGCACTTCGAGGACTTCCTGTGAGCGTGCTCGTGCGGCTCGACGGCGTCGGCAAGAGCTATCCGCGCGTGTTCCGCCGCGCCGACCGGCTGCGCGCGCTCGGCTCGCTGCTCGTGGGCCGGGCGCCCGCGCACCGGACGCCGGTGCTCGAAGGCGTGGACCTCGAGGTGCGCCGCGGCGAGTCGCTCGGGATCGTCGGCGAGAACGGCGCGGGCAAGTCGACGCTGCTCAAGCTCATCACCGGCGTGCTCGCGCCGTCGGCCGGCACGATCGCCGTCGACGGCACGTTCGGCGCGCTGCTCGAGCTCGGTGCGGGATTCCACCCGGAATATTCGGGACGCGAGAACATCCGGCTTGCCGGCACGCTGATGGGCTTCACCGACGCGGAGCTCACCGAGGCGACGCCGCGCATCGAGGCGTTCGCCGACATCGGCGATTACCTCGACGAGCCGGTCAAGCATTATTCGTCCGGGATGGTCGTGCGGCTCGGCTTCGCGCTCGTCGCGGCGCGCCGGCCGGACCTGCTGATCACCGACGAGGTGCTCGCGGTCGGCGACGAGGCGTTCCAGCGCAAGTGCATCCGCTGGATCGAGGACTACCTCGCGCAGGGCGGCACGCTGCTGCTCGTCGCGCACAGCATGTACCACGTGCAGAAGCTCTGCCGGCACGCGCTGTGGCTGCACCGCGGCCGCGTCGAGGCGCACGGCGACGTGTTCGACGTGACCCAGCGCTATCTGGCGTACCTCGAGCGCCGGACCGCGCGCGACGAGGCGCGCACGCACGCGGGCGAGGGCACGGAGTTCCAGGTGCGCTCGATCGCGCTCGACGGGGACCGTTCGCTCGGCGGCGTCGCGATCGAGCAGGGCGCCTCGCTCGCCGTCGAGGTCGAGCTCGCCTCGGCGAGCGGTCGCGAGCCGACGCTCGCGATCGGGCTCGTGCGCGCCGACGGTACCGCGGTCTGCGGCATCGGCAGCGAGATCGACGGCGCGCGCGGCATCCCGTGCGCGGGTGGCTTTCGCTTCCGCGTCGTATTCGACCGCATCGCGCTGCTCCCCGGCAGCTACCAGGTCCGCGCCCACGTCATGGATCCCGAGGCGCTGCGCGTGTTCGACACGCAGGAGCGCCCGCTCGCGGTGCGCGGGCGCACGCGCGAGCTCGGCATCGTGCACCTGCCGCACCGGTGGGACACCGCGTGAGCGTCGAGGTCGTCGTGCCGATCCACGGCGGCGCGACGGTGCTGCGCAGCTGCCTCGACAGCCTCGCGCGCACGCTCGGGCAGGACGTCCCCGTGCAGCTCGTCGACGATGCGTCGCAGGACCCCGCGATCGACCGGCTGCTCGCGGAATTTGCCGCACGCCACCGCGTGACCCGCACGATCGTGCACGAGCGCAACCTCGGCTTCGTGCGCAGCGTCGACGATGCGATGAAGCGCAGCAAAGGTGATGTCGTGCTGCTCAACTCCGACACCGTCGTGACGCCCGGCTGGCTCGAGCGCCTCGTCGCCTGCGCCGCGAGCGACGCGCGGATCGCGACGATCACGCCGTTCTCGAACAACGCCGAGATCTGCTCGTTCCCGCTGTTCTGCTTCGCGAACCCGGTGCCGGCCGACGCCGACGCGATCGCGCGCGCCGCGGTCGCGGCCGGCGCCCCCGGCTACCCCGAGCTGCCGACCGCGGTCGGGTTCTGCATGTACGTGCGGCGCGCGGCGCTCGACGCGGTCGGCGGCTTCGACGCCGCGACCTTCGGGCGCGGCTACGGCGAGGAGAACGATTTCTGCCTGCGCGCGGCCGCGCACGGCTGGCGCAACGTGCTCTGTGACGACGCCTACGTCGTCCACGTCGGCGGCCAGTCGTTCGCCCCGCTCGGCGAGCGCCCCGGCGGCGAGAACCTCGCGCGGCTCATCGCGCGTTACCCCCGCTACAATGCGCAGGTCGCCGAATTCATCGCGCGCGATCCGCTCGCGGCCCGCCGCGCCGCGATCGCCGCGCGGCTCGGCCGAGACGGGCCTGCGACCGGTCCGTCGCCGGCACAGGGCGGGGCCGGTGCCGTGGTGCGCGCGGGCGATCGGTAGGAACGGCGTCACGCCGGCCGCGGCGGCGGCCATCGAACCGGAGCGGGTCTTGTCGGATTCATTGCCTTTCACCGGGGAGCGCTTCACGCCCGAGTGCGTGCGCGAGATCTGGTACGAGCACTGGCATCGGTATGCGTTCGCGGCGCGCTTCGCGCACGGGCGCCGGGTGCTCGACGCGGCGTGCGGCGAGGGCTACGGCTCGGCGCTGCTCGCGCGCGTTGCTGCGAGCGTGCTCGGCGCGGACGTCTCGGCCGCGGCGATCGCGCACGCGCGCACGCGCTACGGCGGCCGGCCGAACCTCGCGTTCGAGCAGCTCGACGCGACCGCGCTCGATGCGCTCGCCGACGCCTCGTTCGACCTCGTCGTCTCGTTCGAGACGCTCGAGCACGTCGAGGCGCAGGAGCGCATGGTGGCCGGCTTCGCGCGCGTGCTCGCGCCCGACGGCGTGCTCGTGATCTCGTCGCCCGACCGGCGCACCTACAGCGAGGTCGCGGGCTTCCGCAACGAGTTCCACGTGCGCGAGTTGTATCGCGAGGAGCTCGACGCGCTGCTAGCGGCGCATTTTCCCGCGCGACGGCTGTTCGGCCAGAAGCTGCTTTTCCAGTCGGCGATGTGGGACCTCGAGGCACCGGCGGCGAACGTCACGGCGACGACGTTCGACCGCGCGACCGGGATCGCCGCCGACGGACTCGGGTATGCGCCGCTGTATTTCGTCGCGATCTGCGCGAGGACCGACGCGGCGCTGCCGCCGCTCGCGGGGCGCGTCGACCTGTTCGGCGACGCCGGAGAATCGGTCTACGCGCACTATGACCACGAAGTCCGCAAGAACATCGCGGCGGGCGGTGTCATCGCCGGGCTCGAGCGCGCGCTCGCCGTCGCGCAGGCAGGCGGCGCAGCGCCGTCGCCCGCATCCGTGTCGCCTGCCGCTTCCGAAAGCGCTTCTGCGGCCGCGTCGTCCTCGGCGGAGCGCGGCGAGATTTCGTCGCGCGCAGACGGACTGGTCGGGCGGCTGCGCGCCTGGCTCGCGCGCTGAGCGATGGCCGGGTCGGACGAGCACGCGCCGCTTTACGCCGCGATCGACGGCCAGGTCGCCGCGATTTCGTCGCATGAATGCGTGTTCCGCGATCCGCGCAGCGGCGCGTCGCACCTGTTGCCGATCGCCGCAGTCGAGGCGCTCGATGCGTGCCGGGCATTCGCTCCGCTCGCACTGCACGCCCAGCGGCTCGCGGAGCGCCAGCCGCAGCTCCCGTCTGCGGCGATCGCGCAGGGTCTCGAGGCGTTGCGCTCGCGCAGGCTGCTGCAGGATGACCGCGAGTTCCTCGCGCCCCGCGCGGCGGTTGCCGAGCCGCGCGCCGCCTTGCGTGCGATCTTCATCCGCGCGTGCGACCGGCCGGCGCAGCTGCGTCGCCTCTTTGAAAGCCTCGCGGCGAACGAGGCGCTCCACCGCGCCGGGCATCGCTACGTCGTCCTCGACGATTCGAAGGCCACGGTCTCGACGCGCGAGCACGCGCAGCTCACGGCGTCGTTCGCGCGCGACGCGCGCGTGCAGGCAATCCACCTCGGTGGTGAAAGCCGAGCCGCTGTCGCTGCACGGCTCGGCGCACCCGCGCCCGCTGCCGCGCGCGCCGCGCTCGGCCATCCGGATCCAGCCAACACGGGCTTCGGTGGCGGCACGGGCTACAACCTCGCGGCGCTGCTCGGCGCGGGCTCGGCGTAC
>DATLNY010000372.1:0-4082 GCA_035536495.1 Candidatus Saccharimonadia bacterium
CGCCTGTTCGAGGAGCAGCTGCTCGTCGCGCAGATCCCGTACCGGGTCTACGGCGGCTTGCGCTTTTTCGATCGCGCCGAGGTCAAGGACGCGCTCGCTTACCTGCGGCTCGTCGCGAATCGTCATGACGACGCCGCGTTCGAGCGCGCCGTCAACACCCCGCCGCGCGGCATCGGCGAGCGCACGATCGAGACCGTGCGCGCGCGTTCGCGGCGCGAGTCGACCTCGCTCTGGGACGCGGTGCTCGGCGAGATCGCCGGCAGCGAGCTCGCCGGTCGCAGCCGCAACGCGCTGCGCGGCTTCATCGAGACGATCGAGCAGCTCGCGCGCGATACGCGCGGGCTGACGATGGCCGAGCAGTTCGAGCAGGTCATCGAGCGCGCGCAGTTGAAGGCGTACTACGAGAACGACGCGCGCGGCCCGTCCGAGTCGCGGCTCGAGAACCTGGAGGAGCTCGTCAACGTCGCGAACCGCTTCGTGCTGACCGCGGAGGATCGCGACGCGGGGCTCACGGAGCTCACCGCGTTCCTCTCGGCCGCCGCGCTCGAAGCCGGCGAAGGCGAAGGCGAGGCGTGGCAACCGTGCGTGCAGCTGATGTCGCTGCATTCGGCGAAGGGGCTCGAGTTTCCGCTTGTGTTCGTCGCGGGGCTCGAGGACGGCTTGTTTCCGAGCACGAAGTCGCTCGACGAGCCGGGCCGGCTCGAGGAGGAGCGCCGGCTTGCGTACGTCGGCATCACGCGCGCGCGGCGCAAGCTCGTGCTGAGCTACGCCGAGTCGCGCCGCATCCACGGCAGCGAGAACTACAACCGGCCGTCGCGCTTCCTCGCCGAGTTGCCGCGCGAGCTCCTGTTCGAGGTGCGGCCGCGCGTGCAGGTCACGCGGCCGTCGGGCTTCGGGCGCGACGCCTCGCAATGGCTCGCGACGCGCAACCAGGCGCACGCGTCGATCGAGGTGCCGAGCTTCCGCATGGGGCAGCGCGTGCAGCACGCGCGCTTCGGCGAGGGCGTCGTGACCGACTACGAGGGCGCCGGCGCGCATGCGCGCGTGCAGGTCAACTTCGAGGACGAAGGGGCGAAGTGGCTCGTGCTCGCGTACGCGAACCTCACTGCGCTGTAGCGAGTGCAGTGACGCACACCACGTCGGCCGGGATCCACTGTAGGAGGGGCCTCCGCCCCGACAGCCAGGCGCCGAAGAGCGTCGGGGCTGATGCCGCTCCTACAGTGATCCGGTTGTCAGCGCGGGTGGATCAGCCGCCCGCGCCGCGCGCGCGATAGCGCGACAGCGTGCCGACGACGCGGCGCAGCTGCGGCTCGAGCGCTTCTTCGGTCTTCTCGCCGGCGTTGAGGCTGGTGAAGTCGACCTTCGCGCGCAGCCCTGAGCCGAGCGGCGAGCGCGATTCGACGTCGTAGCCGCGCACCGTCAGCGCGACGCTGTGGAGCGTGTCGACCTGGCCGTAGAACGTCAGCGGCGTCGAGCCGAGCGGCTCGCCGCGCACGACGATGACGGCGCCGACGTTCGAGCTGCGCGCGAGCGCGCCGAACAGCCGCGGCAGGTCGACGTCGCCGCTACGCAGCGCGCTGTCGACGCCGGACGTCATCGCCTCGTCGGCGAGCAGCAGGCCGGCATCGGCGATCGCATCCTCGACGAGCTGTTCGGCCGGACCGGTCACGGCCGGATCGCCGATCGCGATCACCGCGATGCGCGGCGGGCCGGTGGGACGGCGCGGCTCGGACGGAGGAGCAGGCGGGACGTTGCGCGCGAGCGCGCGGCGGTCGTCCGCGGCAGCGCCGCGGCGTTCGTCGGCGGCGCGACGCAGCGCGGCGAGCGCCGGCGTCGCGGCTGCGCGATCGCTGTCGTCGTGTTCGGCGCGCGGATTGCTCGCGGGTGCATCCTCGTCGCGCGTCGCGCGGAACGCGTTGCGCGCGTCGGCAGTCTCGCGCGACGCGGGATCGTTCGCCGCGCCGGGCATGTCACCGGACGCCGAGGCGCCACCTGCATCGCCGGACGCATCGGACTCATCGCGCAGGTCAGCCGTTACGAGCCCCGGTTCGCGCGCATCGAGCGAGCCGCCCGAAACACCAGCGCCGGATGCGCCTGAGGTGGCCGGATCCGCATTCGAGCCCGCGCCTGCCGCGCCGCCACTCGACGCGCCGCCACTCGACGCGCTGGCGCCAGACGGGTTGGCGACTTGCGGAGCGGCCGGTACCGGCGCCGAAATCGTTCCCGGCTGCAAAGCCTCGTCCGTGCTTCCGCTCGACCCGCCCGCTGCGGACGCAGGTGCCTGGCTTGCATCCGCCGCCGACGTCGAAGACGTGGCGGCGACGCGATCGGACGACGCGAACATCGGGAGCCTTTCGCGCATCGCGTACGCGCCGACGCCGAACGCGAGCAGCAGCACGGCGGCGATCGCCCACGCACCGCTGCCGCGCTGGCGTTCCTCGCGCTGCAGCACCGATGCGCGCACCGGCGGCGGTGCGGACGCCGAAAGGCCCGGCTGGATCCCGGCCGCGTTCGCAGCCGGCGCCGCGGCCCGTGCGCCGACCATCATCGCCGGCGGCGTCTTCATGCCGAGTACGGTCGACGCGGCCGGCGACAGCACGGGCTTCGCCGTGATCGTCTGCTGGCCCGCGACGTGCGGGTGCGCCGCGAGCTCGGCGGCGAGCTCGTGGCAGCTCGCGTAGCGGTTCGCGGGATCCTTCGCGGTCATCCGCGCGAGGATGCGCGTGAGCTCCGCATCGACCTCGGCGTTGAGCTGGCGCACGTCGGGGATTTCCGCGCGCACCACTTCGAGCAGCAGGCCGAGCGGCGACTCGTCGGTGAACGGCATGCGCCCGGTCAGGAGCTCGAACATCACGATACCGAGCGAGAAGATGTCGGAGCGCTGGTCGACGCGCTGCCCCGTGCAGACTTCCGGAGAGAGATACCCGGGCGTGCCGACGAACTCGCCGGTCGAGGTCAGCTTCTTCGACACGTCGCTCTGGAACGCGATGCCGAAGTCCGCGATCTTGATGCGGCCCTTCTGGTCGAGCATCAGGTTGCCGGGCTTGATGTCGCGGTGCACGACGCCCCTGTCGTGCGCGGTCGCGAGCCCCTGCGCGGTCTGGTAGATCGCGCGCGCGGCCTCGCGCGGCGCCATCCTCGTTTCGCGCTTGAGGTAGCTCGAAAGCGATTCGCCCTCGACGAACTCCATCGCGAAGTACGGCTGGCCGTCGTCTTCGCCGATGAAATAGACCTGGATGATGTGCGGGTCGTTGAGCGCCGCCATCGAGCGCGCCTCGCGCAGGAAGCGCTCCTTGACGCTCTCGTCGTGCGCGAGCGCCGGCGACAACACCTTGATCGCGACATACCGGTTCAGCGACGCCTCGTGGCCCTTGTAGACGACGCCCATGCCGCCGCGCCCGAGCTCGGTGACGATGTCGTAGTGCCCGATCCTGGTTTTCATGCGATCCCCCGCCGGCGCGATTCAGCGCCAATTCCCCTTGAAAACGCAGTCTAGCACCGGGTTTGTGTCACCCCGGACGGCGCTGGCCCGCGGCGCGAGGCGTGCCGCGGGCCTTGCCTGAACATCCGTTCAGGTCGTCTAGACTCAGGCGATGCCGATCGATCGACGCCACCTCTTGCTCGGTGCGGGCGCCGCCCTCGCCGCCTGCGCGAAACCCGCGACACCGCCCGCCGCGAGCGGCGTGGCGAAGCCCGAACGCGCGTGGAAGATGGTGACGGCGTGGCCGTCGGATTTCCCCGGGCTCGGCACCGGCGCAGCAGCACTCGCGCAATCGATCGTGCGTGCGAGCGGCGGCCGGATTGCGATCACGGTGCACGGCGGCAACGAGCTCGTCGCGCCGTTCGAGGTGTTCGACGCGGTCGCGGCGGGCACGGCCGAGCTCGGCCACAGCGCGAGCTATTTCTGGCGCGGCAAGAGCGAGGCCGCGCCGTTCTTCTGCACCGTGCCGTTCGGGCTCAACGCGCAGGAGATGAACGCGTGGCTCGGCGCGGGCGGCGGGCTCGCGCTCTGGCGCGAGCTCTACGCGAAGTCCGGGCTGGTCCCTTTCGCGGTCGGCAACACCGGCGTGCAGACGGCCGGA
>DATLNY010000373.1:0-2030 GCA_035536495.1 Candidatus Saccharimonadia bacterium
GTCGGCGGGTGGCTCGTCTCGAGGATCCGCAGCGCGTTCGCCGAGTCGGCGATGACGCGGTCGCCAAGCTCGATCCGCACGCGCCGCGCGCAGGGCTGCAGCGCGGGCGGGCGGGGGTACTCCCAGACGGATTCCGGCATCCGTCCAACGTAACCGCCGCCGTGCGTCGCTTCGCGCCAGCCTCGCGGGCGCCGAGCGCCTGCGCGTCTGGCGGCTGTGCCTGCGCGCCGCGCGCAACGGCTTCACGTCGATCGACCAGGCGGCTGCCGCCGGGCATGATGCGCGCCGTATCCTGCGTGGCCCGCGCGACCGCGCCAACCCCGGAGAACCGATTGCCAACGAACAGCTTCGATGCCCGCAGCACGCTCACGGTCGGCGACCGCACGGTCGAGATCTTCCGGCTCGACGCGCTGCAGGCCTCCTTCGACGTCGCGCGGCTGCCGTTCTCGCTGAAGATCCTGCTCGAGAACCTGCTGCGCAACGAGGGCAACGGCTCCGTCGACGCGGCCGACATCGAGGCTCTGGCGACCTGGGACGCGGCGGCGACGCCGTCGAAGGAGATCGCGTTCGCGCCGGCGCGGGTCGTGATGCAGGACTTCACCGGCGTGCCGGCCGTCGTCGACCTCGCCGCGATGCGCGACGCGATGGCCGCGATGGGCGGCGACCCGGCGATGATCAACCCGCTCGTGCCGGCCGAGCTCGTCATCGACCACTCCGTGCAGGTCGACGCGTTCGGCACGCGCGCCGCCTTTGCCTCGAACGCCGAGCGCGAGTTCGAGCGCAACCAGGAGCGCTACGCGTTCCTGCGCTGGGGCCAGGCCGCGTTCGACAACTTCGCCGTCGTGCCGCCGGACACTGGCATCGTGCACCAGGTCAACCTCGAGTACCTGTCGCGCGTGGTGTTCGTCGACGACGACGGCGTGGCGTACCCCGACACGCTCGTCGGAACCGACTCGCACACGACGATGGTCAACGGCCTCGGCGTGCTCGGCTGGGGCGTCGGCGGGATCGAGGCCGAGGCGGCGATGCTCGGCCAGCCGATGCCGCTGCTGATCCCGCAGGTGCTCGGCTTCCAGCTGCACGGCGAGCTGCCCGAGGGCGCGACGGCGACCGACCTCGTGCTGACGGTGACCGAGATGCTGCGCGAGCATGGCGTCGTCGGCAAGTTCGTCGAGTTCTACGGCCACGGCCTCGCGAACCTGCCGCTCGCCGACCGCGCGACGATCGGCAACATGAGCCCGGAGTTCGGCTCGACCTGCGCGATCTTCCCGATCGACGCCGAGACGCTGCGCTACCTCGAGTTCTCCGGGCGGCCGCCGGAGCTGATCGCGCTCGTCGAGGCGTACGCGAAGGCGCAGGGGATGTGGCACGACGAGTCGTCCGAGCAGCCGGTCTACTCCGACACGATCTCGCTCGATCTGTCCGAGGTCGTGCCCTCGCTCGCCGGCCCGAAGCGCCCGCAGGATCGCATCGCGCTGAGCGACGCGCAGGAGGCGTTTCGCGTCGCGCTGCGCGACTACCTGCCACACGACGACGACGAGGACGACGACGACGAGCAGCCGACGATCGAGTTCGCGGCGCTGTCGTTCCCGGCCTCCGATCCGCCCGCCACGAACGAGCCGGCCCGGCGGCCGCCGATGCACGCAGGCGCCGACGCGGCGGCGCACGAGATCGCCGTGGCGGTGGCCGGCCGCGCCGACACGAGCGTGCCGGTGACGCTCGCCGACGGCTCGCAGACCGAGCTCGACCACGGCCATGTCGTGATCGCCGCGATCACGAGCTGCACGAACACCTCCAACCCGTCGGTGATGCTCGCCGCGGGGCTGCTCGCGCGCAACGCCGTCGCGCGCGGGCTGACCGCGAAGCCGTGGGTCAAGACGTCGCTGGCGCCGGGGTCGAAGGTCGTCACGGAGTACCTCGCGCGCGCCGGTCTGACCGAGCACCTCGAGACGCTCGGCTTTCATCTCGTCGGCTACGGCTGCACGACCTGCATCGGCAACTCCGGTCCGCTGCCGCGCGAGATCGCCGCG
>DATLNY010000374.1:0-3983 GCA_035536495.1 Candidatus Saccharimonadia bacterium
CCTGCGGCGCGACGCCGTGCATGCGCACGCCGCCCGGCGTCGGGCCGAACGGCGTCGAGCCCGGGGGGACGACGTTCGGCGTGTTGCCGTCGACGACGTAACCCGCCGCGGTCGAGGCGACGTGCCTGCCGTGGCCGAAGTCGTCGAGCGTCGCGGCGCTGCCGAGGTTGTACCAGTACGTGACCTTGCGGTTCGTGCCGCTTGCCGCGGGCGGGCGCTGCGGCAACGGCGACGTCGCGCCGGTCCCGCCGAACATCGGATGCTCGTAATCGAGACCCGAGTCGACCACGCCGATGTTGATGCCGTGGCCTTCGAAGCCGTTCACCGGCGTCGCCGCGGGGCCGTTGCCGTTCGTGCCCGACGGGCCGAGCTCCTCGGTCGCGCCGTACACGGCAAGACGCCGCGCGCCGATCGTGTTCTGCGAGCCGAGCAGGTAGTTGACCGAGTTGTCGAGGAAGAAGCGCGTGCGCGCGGGCTGCGAGACGTTGCGCACGCCGGGCAGCGCCGCGAGCGCGCCGAGCTTCGATTCCGGCACGTACGCGACGATCGCGTCGAGCAGGTAGCTCAGGCGGTACTCGATCCGCATCGTGTCGCCCTTGCCGGCCGGCACGGTCTTCGTGCGCAGCAGCAGCGGCACGCCGGCAGCGTTCGCGCGCGCGATGAAGTCGTCCTGCACGCGCGCGAGCTTCGCGTGATGCGCTGTGGCGGCGCGCTCGAGCGCCTTGCCGGTGATGCCCTTCGAGTCGGTCGCGGTGAACGCGGGCGCGTCGAGCTCGATCAGCACGCCGACGAGCGGCTCGTGCTGCGATTTCGCGAACGCGGTCAGCCCGATTGCTTCGGATTCCGATGCGGTTGCCGCAGTGACGAGGTTGCGGTGCTCGTTCGCAACCGGCTGTGCGCCGGCGGGATCGAGTGCAAGAAGCAGCGCGAGCGCTAGCGGCTGCGCGCGCAGGGAATGACGAATCATGGGCTGGCTCCTCCTGTGATCACGCGACGGCGAAAGACCGGCGCGCAAAGCCAGCACGCAGTAGAACGCAAGCGTGCCCCGCGCTCCACGGGGGTTATTCCCCACGCGGGGGCGGGAAAATCGGCGGCGCGGTGACGCGTTTCCCCTGCGTTTCGCGTCAATCCGGAACGAACGGCCGGCGCGCGGACGGCGGCGGGCGACAGGCATATACTTTCCGCGGGCGTTGTGTGCGTGGGGGTTTTCCATGAACCTGTTCAGGTTGGCGTGCGTCGCGGCGCTGGCGTGCTCAGCCGTACCGGACGCGTCGGCTTTCACCTACCGGATGATCGGCGACGAGGCGCTGCTCGCGCAGTCCCCGTCGGTATTCACCGCGCGGATCGAGCGGCGCGTGCCTGCCGGCGCGAACGCCGACGGCATGGTCATGGAGACCCGCTACGACCTGCGCGTCAGCGAGGTCCACAAGGGCGCCGTGCCGGAGAAGCTCGTCCTGCGCCTGCCCGGCGCGGTGGACCGCGTTGCGGGCTGGCGCGTCGCGGGCGTGCGTCGTTACGAGCCCGGCGAGACCGTGCTCGTGTTCGCCGAGGCGGACCCGCGCGGCGTGTACCAGCCGACGCAATTGATGCTCGGGATCTTCCGCGCGATCGAGCACGACGGCGTGCGCTATCTCGCGCGCGATCTCGATGGCGGCGTTGCGCTCGGCAAGCGCGCCAACGCCGCGTACGCGCAGGCGCGCGATGCGGAGCGCTTCACCGCGTGGATCGCCGCGCGCGCGAGCGGGCTCACCGCCGCAACCGATTACCTCGTCTCGTTGCCACCGGCCGCCGCCGCGAAGTTCACGCTCCTGACCGTCGATTTCGGCGGCAGCATCGGCGAGCTGCCGACGCGCTTTCGCAAGTTCAGCCAGGGCACGACCGAAACCTGGTTCGCGAACGCGGACGGCCAGGCCGGGATGGTGACCGACGAGTTCGCGCAGGTGCAGCAGGCGCTCGCGGCCTGGAGCAACGATGCGACGAGCGACATCCGCATGGGCTACGGCGGCACGGTCGCGGCCGCAGCGTCGAACCAGAGCAACGTCGTCTGGAACGATCCGCAGAACCAGATCTCCGGCAGCTTCAACTGCCAGTCCGGCGGCACGCTCGCGATCGGCGGCCCGCTCGCGTCGTTCCCCGGCCACACCCACGCCAGCACGACGTTCGCGACGATCGTCGAGGGCAACGTCGTCGTGCAGGACGGCGCCGGCTGCGCTTTCGACGACAACGGCGGCGCCGACGGCGCCGAGACGCTGACGCACGAGATCGGCCATGCGATCGGGTTCGGGCATTCGTGCGGCGACTCGGAAAGCCCCGCGTGCAACAGCAATGCCGCATTGAACGATGCCGTGATGCGCTCGTTCCTGCACGGCGACGGCCGCGGCGCGTCGCTGCGCGCCGACGACATCGCGGGCGCCGCGTTCCTCTATCCGAACCAGGCCGCCGGCTCGACCGACCCGATCTTCACGCACGGGTTCGAGAACCCGTAGCAGCCGGGCCGAAAGCTGCGCCGCGACGCGTTTATTCGAAGCCCGTCTTGAACACCGGATCGGGCTTCGTCGGCGGCGGAACACCCCCGCTCGACGCCGGATAGATCGTCACGACCGCGAGCTGGTCGTCGGAACCGAGCAGCGCACCGCGGCCGTCGCCGTGGACCGACGCGCGCATCAGCGCGGCATCGAGCGTCGCCGACGTATTGCACGCGGGGCTGCTGCCGTCGCCGCACGCGTGCCCGAGGCCGAGGGTATGCCCGATCTCGTGCGCGAGCGTCTCGGCGCCGTCCGCGCCGCCGTGGCGGTCGAACAGGCAGCCGGCGCCGTCCTGCACGACGACGAAGCCCTCGACGATCGTGTGGTAGAGCGTCCCGTTGAAGCTCGTGCGCGTGCCCGAGAAATACGGGCCGCCGATCGCGAGCGTGCCGCCCGACGTGCACGAGAAGCTGCCCGAGATCTTGTTATCGGGATCGTTCCAGGTCACCGCGCTGCGGCCGTCGGTGCGGTCGTTCTGCGCGTCGGTGCCGGTCTGCCCGCCGTAGGTGAGGTTGATGCGGCTGCCCGCGTCGTTGGTCCAGGCGTTGACGGCGTTCTGCAGCTGCGTGAACACGTTCGTCGTCATGTTCGCCTGGCCGCCCGACAGCCCGTACCACGCCTCGCTCAGGCCCGAGTCGAACTTGAACCAGCGCGTCGGCGAACCGGTCGAGGCGCCGCGCATGTGCGTGAACTTCGCGGCCGCCTCGGGCGGCAGCACTTCGAGGTAATCGGGGCGCGTCGACTGCGCGGCGTAGCCGTTCGCTTCGATCCACGCCTCGAACTTCGCAGCGTGGCGCGGCAGCGTGTACTCGGCGTTGAACGACTTCTCGATCGCGTCCTCGGTCTCGAGCTCGCGCTGGTAGAAGACGTCGCCCGCGTACTCGTGCGCGCGGAACAGCCCCAGCGCGAGCTGCACGGGCGCGTACGCGCCGTCGGCGCGCGGCTCGGCGAACACGAGCACGTCGTCGCCCGCGACGAACTGGGGCACACCCGGCACGTGCAGGCCTGCCTCCGCCTCCGGCGCCCCCGGCAGCGCGAGCACGACGAGGCTCGCGTCGACCGCGCCCTTGAGCACGCGATCGATGCGCACCGCATAGCGCTTCTCGACGGCAAAGCCCGACTTGTCGGACTGAAGCGGCAGCACCGAGACGACCTCGCCCGAGACGACGACGGGCGACTGCGCAAGCAGCGTGTCGTCGCGCATCATCAGGTACGACATCGCCTGCGCGTCGCGCGCGACGACAGCGGACGCCAACGCGACGATGGCGAGCGCGGCGGTTCGGGCAAAGGGCAAATCGAAACGCATTCGGCGTGCTCACTCACGACTGGACGGGAACTACTTTGTAATTTCCCACCGTAATCGCACCTTTCACAGGAAATAGTTGCCGATTTGCGGAGCGCTTTGCATTTGCCCCGCGCTCGGTGGCGCGGTCGCGACAGAACAAACGCAAATCGAAC